>CANOHR010000108.1 GCA_947565875.1 uncultured Pseudoflavonifractor sp. | reverse complement strand
CCTTCCCGACCGGGAGGGGACTATGGACGAGTACCTGAAGGCTCTGGTCGCCCACATTCAGGAGACTGCCCCCCTGTGCCGGGGCTGGCAGGTGGATACCGTTTACTTTGGGGGAGGGACCCCCAGCGTGTTTGGGACCAAGCGGATGGTAAGTCTTATAAAGGAGATCCGCCGCCGCTTTGATGTGACGAGAGATGCGGAGATCACCTGTGAGGCAAATCCCGAGAGCGCGGACCGGAAGTTCCTTACTGCTGTTCGCCGGGCGGGAGTGAACAGGTTGAGCCTGGGGATGCAGTCAGCCTGCGATGGGGAACTGCGCTCGGTCCACCGGCTTCACGACTTTGAGCAGGTTACAAAAGCGGTCGCCGCCGCCCGAAAGGCCAAGGTGAAGAATCTGTCCCTGGATCTGATCTACGGCCTTCCCGGTCAGGATATGAAAAGCTGGGAAAAGAGCGTGGAGGCGGCCCTGGCACTGGAGCCCCAACACCTTTCCTGCTATGGGCTGAAGATAGAGCCGGGAACGCCTTTGGACGGGCGGGTCATGCGGGGAGAGGTCCTTCCCGACGACGACCGGCAGGCGGATATGTACCTGTGGATGGTGGAGCGGCTTGCCAAGGCGGGTTATGCCCAATACGAGATCTCCAACTTTGCCCGCCCCGGCTTCCAATCCCGGCATAATCTGAAATACTGGATGGGCAAGCCCTATATCGGCTTTGGACCCGGCGCCCACTCCGATTTTGGCGGCCGGCGGTATTCCTTTGTCCGGGATCTGGACAAGTATATCGCCGCCATTCTGGGCGGGGGCGCGGTCATTGAAAACTCTGAACTGATCCCCCGCCGGGAGCGGGGAGGAGAGTATCTCATGCTTCGCCTGCGGACGGCCCGTGGGATCGAGGAGTGGGAATATCGCAGGGAATACTCCATGAACTTTGACCCTCTGGAGCAGAAACTGGAGGAATATGAGCGCCGGGGTTGGGCAGCGCGGAAGGATCGGCGCTGGCGGCTTACCCCCCAGGGTTTTCTCCTGTCCAACCAGCTTATCGGCGATCTTTTGATCCTTCAGGAGAATAGCACCCTGGAAACAACTCTTCCCAGGCTCCGGGCAGAGGGGAAGCTCAAATGACGCCGGGGTCTTTTCCAAAATTTCTTCCTCTTTGACCCGTTTACACCCATGGGCAAATATGCTATGATAGAAAACGTGTTGGGACAAGCCCAACGCGTTTTCTTTTTTGCCGATATAGGAGGAACCATGAGACACTGGAATACGAGATTTTCCGCGGCGGGACTCTGCCTGTCGCTGCTGCTGGGGCAGGCCGCCCTGGCCTCCGACGCTCTGGGCCACGATCTTCATAGCGGAAATGCCCTGCTTTCTGAGGGGACGGAGGCTACCCGGGGGTATCTCTGGAGCGATACATACAACGATCTGCGGACTGAGCGGTACGTGACATATACCCCCAACGAGTTGGTAAGTCCCACCGTGGCCTTTGGAGCAAACATACTGGCGCGGGAGACCCTGTCCAATATGGCCCAGACCCTGGAAGGGCAGGGGAAACGGGTGGTAGGGGGCACCAACGGGGACTTTTATGTTCTCAGCACCGGCCAGCCTTTGGGGCTGGTGGTCACCGACGGGGTGATCCGCTCCTCCGCCTCCTACCATCCCGCCATCGGCTTTCGCACCGACGGGACCGCCTTTGTAGGGACTCCCAATCTCTATATCTCAGCTACTATGGGAGAGGACCGGCTCACCATTTTTGGAGGCGTCAACAAGGTTCGCCAGATCCGCACGGTGGACGGTGGCGGCCTTACCCTATTGACCCCTGATTTTGGAGCCAACACCCAAAATTTGGCCCCTGGGGTGGATGTGTTTCTCCGGGTGGTGACCACGGAGGAAGAAATAGGACAGACTGTCCCTGCCGAGGAGACAGGGCTTTACCGGGAACTGGTCCTGTCCGATATGCCCAAAATCGGGGGGCGGGTCAAGTGTGTAGTGGACTATGTCTCTGAGGCTGCCGGGGCAAATCCCATCCCGGAGGACGGCTTTGTTCTTACCATGAACGGCAAGGACGACGAGGGGACCCTTAATATGCTTCGTTCCCTTCAGCCGGGGGATGAGGTGAATATTGACGTTACCAGCGAGGATACCCGCTGGGATGAGGCGGTGGAGGCATTGGGAGCCATGTACCGTCTTTTGGATAACGGCGCCATAGGGGAGAATCTGTCAAAGGAGCGTACCGCCCGTACCGCCATAGGCATAAAGCCGGACGGCAGGGTGATCTTTTACACCATCGACGGCCGGCAGCCCGGCCACAGCATTGGGGCTACCTGTGCCCAGGTGGCCCAGCGACTTTTGGAGTTGGGCTGTGTGGAGGCGGTGGGTCTGGACGGAGGCGGCTCCACCACCATAGGCCTTACCACTCCGGCCCAGGAGACGATGTCTGTGGTAAACCGGCCCTCTGACGGAGCAGAGCGAAAAAACTCCACCGCTATCTTTCTGACCACCGACCTTGCCGCTACCGGGGAGCCCGCCCGGCTTCAGGTGGAGCCGGGGGACGCCATCCTTCTGGCTGGGACGGCGCTGCCTCTGGAGGCATATGAGGTGGATACCGGATATCGACTCATGGGTCTTGCCCAGGATGTGGAATACACCGCCAGCGGCGGTGGGGAGATCGAGAACGATACCTTTATTGCCGGACCGGAGAGCGGCTATCTCACCATTTCCGCTGTCCAAGGGGAAATGACGGGGGAGGCGTCGGTCACCATCGTGCATACCCCGGATGAGATCCTGGTGACCAACGAAGTCACGGGAAGCTCGGTGGGTATACTGGCCCTGGAACCAGGAGAGAGCGTGCCTCTTCAGGCGGCCAGTTCCTGGCGAAAGCTGAACATCCGTTCCCAGGATAACTGCTATACCTGGAGTTGCGATGAGGCGGTGGGTACGGTTACCGAGGACGGCTACTTTACCGCTGGAGATAAAACGGCGACAGGGGAGCTTACTGTGGCGGCGGGAGGCAAGACGGTGACCATTCCGGTCAGTGTGGCGGGCCATATTCTGCCTCTGAACGACATGGAAGGGGCGGAGGTTCCCTGGAACGGCGGCGGGGGGATCCTTTCTCAACTGGAAAAGAACCTTGCCTATGTCCGCACCGGGCGGCAGAGCCTGCGGCTGGACTATGAACTGAATGAAGAGGGGACCGCAGTTCTGGAGATGAATACCACGCTTGTCGGCGGAGAGAAGTTCTTGGGCCTGTGGGTCTATGGAGATGGATCGAACAATGAACTGACGGCGGTATTCCGCAACGGGGAGGAAACGGGCGAGACGCCCATAGGCGCGCTGGAGGATATCGGCTGGAAGCATTTCCTGATCCCCATTCCGGAGGGCTGTGATGTGTTGGACAGCCTGCGCTTCAGCGGCGGAGAGGTCCTTGCCGGAACGGTGTGGCTGGATCAGCTTACCACCACCAATGAGGACCTGGTGGATACCATGGCCCCCGTGATCCAACTGAAACTGGTGGGTAGGACCCTTACCGCCACAGTCAGCGATAATGTGGATAAGAGCTTTGCCGCCCCGGCGGTAGCCCTTTCTTACGATGGAGCTACCCTTCCCAGCACATGGGATCCTGAGAAAGGAACTCTGACGGCCCTACTGCCTCTGCCTGAGCCGGAGGTGGAAAGTTCCATCCCCGCAGAGGGAGAGACAGAGCAGGCTGTGGAGCCGGAGCCCCAGAGCGCGCACCGGATCTCGGTGACGGCGGTGGATGTGAGCGGCAATCTGGGCCGGGCTTCTCTGGATATTCCGGGAGACGCTCTGGTTGAGTTTGCCGATCTGACCGACCATTGGGCGGCAAGCTATGTGAGTTATCTCTATGAGCAGGGGATCACCAATGGTGTGGCAGCCGACGAGGGACTTTACTACCTGCCCAACAACACCATTACCCGCTCGGAACTGTTCACCATGGTTGCTCGGTGGATGGGTCTTGACCTGACGGAATATGAGGGGGTGGAACTGCCCTTTGCTGATGCGGCGGAGATCCCGGAGTGGGCCATTCCAGCGCTGAAGGCCATGTACGCCAAGGGGATCGTCCAGGGCAGTATGGACTACGGGGTCCTATATGCCTACCCCAATGCGGGGGTGAGTCGCTCGGAGGTCATGACCATCCTGGGCCGCACTCAGCCCAGAGGTTGGCCGGAGGCGGAACTGGATGACTATACCGATGCGGCCGAGGTCCCCGAGTGGGCGGTATGCTATGTGCGGAGCCTGGTAGGCCAGGGGATCGTCAACGGCTACGAGGACGCCACCCTGAAGCCTTCGGCCCCCATGCTCCGCGGAGAGGTGGCCAAGGTGCTGACAGTGCTGAGATAAATGAAAATTTAGCGGTGGGTCCATACCTGGGCGGCGGGAGCAAACCCCTGCCCTACGATTCTAACGCAAGTATGTGCGTATGGGAGGGGCTTGCCCCTCCCATAAGGTGGTACCATGCTGGTCTCTCCCGGAAGAAAGCCATGTCAGGCTCCGAACAGGTCAGGACGTAGGGGAGATCTAAGCCC
>CANOHR010000107.1 GCA_947565875.1 uncultured Pseudoflavonifractor sp. | reverse complement strand
GGGCACATAGGTAAGGGCATAGACCACAGCGTACAACCCATAATAGGTACCGGAGAGAAACAGGGCCACTCCAAAGGTCACCAGCAGCCCCAGGAACATGAGAAGAAAGGTCTTGGCGGTATACCGGCCAAGGCTTTCTCCCACAGCCTGCCGCTCCAGCTGTTTTTCCTGTTCATAAAAATTATTTTCCATAGGATCCATCACTCCTTTGATGAGTTATCATTTTACCACCACTTTTCCCTCTATGCAAGGGAAAAATCACCTTTGTCCCCTACGGCCGCTCTCTTTTTTCACCCTCCGCCACAACCGGCGAAGCTGATGGAAGAAGGAGAGGACCGCCCGCATCAGGGTAAAGGACATGATGAGAAACACCGTCAGGATCAGCGTCTCCTGAAGATCCAGCACCGTCAGGGAGAACAGTTCCTTCAGCCCCACCACACAGAACACCATGGCTCCCGTCATGGTCCCCCACAGCACTCCCCGCTTCCAGTCAAAGGGCTTGCACACATGCCACAGCACCAGAAGCCCGATGAAGGCCACACACAGGGCGGTAAGGGTGGACAGGACCTCGGTGGAAAAGCTGAAGGCATAGGCAAACACCTGGAGCCCCAGCACAATGATCAGGTCGGTGAGGCCGCCAGGAAGAGCCTGACGCAGCACATTGAGCATAAAATTTCCCTGCACCCGGGCCTTGTTTGGCTCCAAAGCCAGAAAAAAGGAGGGGATGCCAATGGTCAGCGCCGATATAAGGGAAAGTTGGATGGGCACCAGGGGATAGGGCATATCCACAAAGATCGTGAGCAGGGAAAGGCAGAAAGAGAAAATATTTTTGACCAGGTACAGGGAAGCGGAACGCTGGATGTTGTTGATGACCCGCCGTCCCTCGGCCACCACCTGGGGAAGACAGGCAAAGTTAGAATCCAGCAACACCAGCTGGGCGGCGTGGCAGGCAGCGTCGGAGCCTGAGGCCATGGCAATACCGCAATCGGCGTCCTTCAGCGCCAGCACATCGTTGACCCCGTCTCCCGTCATAGCTACGGTATGGCCCTGCTTTTGAAGGGCTTTTACCAGCTTCCGCTTCTGGCCTGGAGTCACCCGGCCAAAAACAGTATACTCCTTCGCCGCGTGATAGAGATCCTCGTCGGTCTGGAGTGTTGCGGCGTCCACCCAGCGCTCCGCGTTCTCCACCCCCGCCTGTCTGGCCACCTCGGCCACGGTGAGGGGGTTATCTCCCGAGATGACCTTCACCGCCACCCCTTGTTTGGCAAAATAGGCAAAGGTCTCCGGCGCCTCGGGACGGATCCGGTTGGAGAGAAGGGCCAGGGCCATGGGCCGGACCTTCCGTCCGTCCAGGGGGCCCTTTCCATCGGGAACTCCGTCATAGCCTGCCAGAAGAAGGACCCGGTAGCCCTTGACAGAGTGGGGCTCCACCATCTCCTTTAAGTCGGCGTACCGGTCTCCCATCACAAATTCAGGGGCCCCCGCTATAAAGGCGCCCTGAGACTCAAAAACGGCGGAGGAATATTTATAGGCGGAGGAAAAGGGCACCCTGGCCCCACAGTTCCAGTTCACTTTTTGAGTAAAGCGGGCAGCCATGGCCTTGCCCGTTTCGTTGTCCGTACCCAATGCTCCATAGAGGGCGCTCACAGCCTGCTCCACTTTCTCCAGCGGGTACTCCTCCTCGTCCAAAAGGACCAGGTCCCGGACCTCCATCTCCGGCTCGGTGATGGTCCCCGTCTTGTCCACACAGAGAACGTCCACCCGGGCAAGGGTCTCGATACAGTTCATATCCTGAGCCAGAGTCTTCTTTCCTGCCAGACGGATCATGCTCACCGCCAAAGCTACGCTGGTGAGAAGATAAAGTCCCTCCGGGATCATGCCGATCAGGGCGGCCACTGTGGCGGTCACCGCCTGTCTGAGCCCCAACTCCAGCACAAAATACTGCTTCCAAAAGAGGATAGCCCCCATGGGGATAAGCACGACACCGATAAAACGGATCAGCTTGGTGAGGGAGGCCATCATCTCCGACTGCCCCACCCGGACTCCCTTTTTGGCCTCCAGGGTCAGCCGTGCGGCGTAGGAGTCCGCTCCCACATGGGTCAGCTGGACCCGGCAGGCCCCGGAGACTACAAAGGAACCGGAGCGGAGTTTGTCGCCGGGACCTTTCTCCAAGGGATCGGCCTCTCCGGTGATCATGGCTTCGTTCACATGGATCGTACCAGCACGGATCACCCCATCGGCAGTGATCTGGTCCCCGGCGGAAAAAACGGCAATGTCGTCCCGCACCATATGGTCGGTGGGAACGCTCATCTCCGCGCCTGCCCGAACTACAGTTCCCCTTGGCGCGGCCAGCAGCTTCAGCTTGTCCACCGTTCGCTTGGAGCGGATCTCCTGAAAGATCCCGATGGCGGTGTTGGCTATGGCCACAAAGAGAAAGGTGGCGTCCTTATAGGACCCTACGGCAAAAAGGGCGGCGGCCAGCACCAGGAAGATCAGGTTAAAGAAGGTAAGCACATTCTCCTTTACGATATCCTTTTCCGTCCGGGTCGTTCCGCTGACGCTGACATTGGCCCAGCCGCCCTTCTGCCTCTCCAGCACCTGCTCCTTGGAAAGACCCTGGCCGGGGTCGGCCTCCAACACCGGAATAGACGCCCGGACGGGCGTCTCCTCCTGAGAAAATGTTTTGATCCGTTTCACGGTCGATCACCTTCTATCTATCCTCGTCCCCCGCTATATATAAAAGGAGAGGAGGAGATCTCATTGCATGAACGTGAAGCAAAGCACACCGATCTTATGACCCGCCTGGCCCTGTGCGCTGTGGTTGCGGTGGCGGCGGTATACGCCGGGGAAAAGCTGTGTGAAGGAAAGCACTGGCCCCTTTGGGACAAATATGGCCCCTGGATCCTGGAAAACCGGGTAGAGGCCATCGCCATTCTGGCGGCGGTACTCTATGGAGCCTCCCTGGCCCTGTGGCCGGAAGAAAAGGACTCTGCCGTGGATATTACGGAAGAGGGCTTTGAACCCTGCGGGTAACAGATACTTACCGGTACATAGGTACCAGCGCCCCGCCGATGATCCCCGCATCGTTGCCAAGCTGAGCTACGCACACCTTGGTCCGCCGGGGATTGTCCCGGGTAAACTCCTCCCGGTCCAGAGCCGCCCGGAGAGGCTTCAGCAGGTTATCCCCCTGCTTACAGATCCCGCCGCCGATGCACAGCACCTCAGGCTGAAGGATGTTGATGAGATTGGCAAGGCCGCAGGCCAGATCCTCCACATACTCGTCCAGGACTGCCTGGGCTACCGCGTCCCCGGCCTGGGCGGCGTCAAAGGGGGTCTTGCCGTTCACCTCCTCCAAGGTGGGGACCAGCCTCCAAAGGGCGCTGTCCACGTTACGCTCCATGGCTTCCCGGGTGGAACGGATGAGTCCGGTGGCCGAGGCGTAAGCCTCCCAGCACCCCTTCCGACCGCAGGTACACTCCCGTCCCCCCCGGTGGATCACAGTATGCCCCGACTCCATCCCGGCATAGTTGAAACCGGTATAGAGCTTGCCCTCCAGTACCGCTCCGGAACCTACACCGGTACCCAGGGTAACGGCCACCAGGGACTTATGGCCCATGCCCGCCCCGGAGACAAACTCTCCCAAAGCGGCGGCGTTGGCGTCATTTTCCAGCACGGCAGGAAGGCTCAGCCGCTGGGAGAGCATATCCGCCAGGGGCACATTATCAAGGCCCAGATTGAACGCGTGAAGAACGATCCCCTTCTCCGGGTCGATGACCCCAGGGGAGGCAAGTCCCACAGACCGGGCCCCGGCAGGCTCCAGCCCCGCCGCCTCCCCGGCCAGCCGGGCCGCCTGGGCAATGGCGTCGGCAATGGCCTCCGAACCCCGGGGGCACGGAATGCTGGCCTTCCCCAGAAGCTTTCCCCCCTCGTCCACCATTCCTGCCGCTACGTTGGTGCCGCCCAAGTCGATACCAATATAGTACATATTTTTACCTCCCATCATTTTTGAGTTTTTTTCATTATAAACCAAATCCGCCCTTCTGTGTAGACAGAAGGGCGGATTTTTTCCATTTGTTCACAAATTTTTAAGACATACCGCCCCCCGCCAATTTTCTCCGGCCAGGGCGGTAAAGGAAAACCCCTCCCAGAGGGCCATCTCTCCCGACCGGAGAAGAGGAACGGAGATCCGGCGGGGGGCCTGTCCAAAGATCCCCTCCCCGGTGCATTTCACCCGGGCCTCCTTCAGGGTCCAGAGAGTATAAAAGTCCTCCCATCGCTCCCCCCCCTCCAGATACCAGCCGTATTCCTTATCACTGAGGGCATATCTCGGAAGCCCCTTTGACCGGGGCCGGACAAGCTCTATATCCGCCCCCACCGGGGCTTCCCCTAAAGTGCAGAGAGACAGGGACCCGGAATGGCTCAGGCTGAAGTGCAGGTTACCATAATCTTCAAAGTAGGGCTTTCCTCCCCTCTGCCGGAGGATCCGGGGCAGGGCCTCGATCCCCTTCTCCCTCTCCAGAAGCTCCGCCAGAAGCTCATAGGCGCCCTTTTCCCCTACGCTCCAGACCACACTGTCCCCTCCCCTCCAAACTTTTTCTACTATATTACCACAACCTCCCTCATTTGTGGTACAATAAATCGGTTTTACTTTAAAGCTTTCTTAAACAAATTCCCCCGTTTTTTAAGGGGACAGGGGGAATTTGTTTAAGAAAGCTTTAA
>CANOHR010000106.1 GCA_947565875.1 uncultured Pseudoflavonifractor sp. | reverse complement strand
ATTTGGATATGATCACAGCATTTTTATTTTAACACCTGCCTCTTTTTTGTGTAAGGTGCATAATTTCCTTCTTTTGAGTTGGGCAATATTACCACTGACGGCTGCCAGGATACTACAGGGCGGCTTTTTCCCTTTTCTCCGAAAAAAATGGTGGCGGTTTACACAAAAAAACGGGTCAAAACTTCGTCAAAGCGGTTTACAAATTACAAGGCAGGTGTTAAAATAAAAATGCTGTGATCATATCCAAATTTCCACCTGCTCCAGTGAAATACCAAAAGGAGGAATCGTTCAAATGGCAAGACAGTTCAAATCCATGGACGGAAACACCGCGGCGGCGCATGTCAGTTACGCCTTTACCGAGGTGGCGGGGATCTACCCCATTACGCCGTCCAGCCCCATGGCCGACTATGTGGACCAGTGGGCTGCCGCGGGCCGCAAGAACATCTTCGGCAACCCCGTCCGGGTCATCGAGATGCAGTCTGAGGCCGGCGCCGCCGGTACCGTCCACGGCTCTCTGGCCGCCGGCGCCCTGACCACCACCTACACCGCGTCCCAGGGCCTGCTGCTGATGATCCCCAACATGTACAAGATCGCCGGCGAGCTGCTGCCCGGCGTGTTCCACGTCTCCGCCCGTACCGTGGCCGCCCAGTCCCTGAACATCTTCGGCGACCACTCCGACGTGATGGCCTGCCGCCAGACCGGCTTTGCCATGCTGGCCGAGGGCAGCGTCCAGGAGGTCATGGACCTGGCTCCCGTGGCCCACCTGGCTGCCATCAAGGGCCGGGTGCCCTTCGTCAACTTCTTTGACGGCTTCCGCACCTCCCACGAGATCCAGAAGATCCAGATCTGGGACTACGAGGATCTGGCCGAGATGGTGGACATGGACGCGGTCAAGGCCTTCCGCGACCGGGCCCTCAACCCCGAGCGTCCCGTCATGCGGGGCTCCCACGAGAACGGCGACGTGTTCTTCCAGCACCGGGAGGCCTGCAACAAGTTCTACGATGAGCTGCCCGCCATCGTGGAGGAGTACATGGGCAAGATCAACGCCAAGCTGGGTACCGACTACCAGCTGTTCAACTACCACGGCGCTCCCGATGCCGACCGGGTCATCATCGCCATGGGCTCCATCTGCGATGTGGCTGAGGAGGTCATCGACTACATGAACGCCCACGGGGAGAAGGTAGGCCTGGTGAAGGTCCGCCTGTACCGTCCCTTCCGGGCCGACAAGCTCATCGCCGCCATTCCCGCCTCCGCCAAGAAGATCGCCGTGCTGGACCGGACCAAGGAGCCCGGCAGCCTGGGCGAGCCTCTCTATCAGGACGTGGTCAACGCCCTCTTCGAGGCGGGCATTTCCGACAAGACCGTCATCGGCGGCCGGTACGGCCTTGGCTCCAAGGACACTCCCCCCGCCAGCGTGTTTGCCGTCTTTGAGGAGCTGGGCAAGGCCGCTCCCCGCCGGGAGTTTACCATCGGCATCGTGGATGACGTCACCGGCCTCTCCCTGGAGGAAAAGCCCGCCCCCAACACCGCTGTGGCCGGCACCGTGGAGTGCAAGTTCTGGGGTCTGGGCGGCGACGGCACTGTGGGCGCCAACAAGAACTCCACCAAGATCATCGGCGACCACACCGACAAGTATATCCAGTCCTACTTCCAGTACGACTCCAAGAAGACCGGCGGCGTGACCATCAGCCACCTGCGCTTCGGCGACAAGCCCATCCACAGCCCCTACTATATCAACAAGGCCGACTTCGTGGCCTGCCACGTGCCCTCCTACATCATCAAGGCCTTCCCCATGGTCCGGGATGTGAAGGACGGCGGCACCTTCCTCATCAACTGCCAGTGGAGCGATGAGGAACTGGACAAGCACATGCCCGCAGTGGCCAAGCGCTACATTGCCGAGCATAATATCAACGTCTACACCATCAACGCCATCGACCTGGCCATCGAGATCGGCATGGGCAAGCGGACCAACACCATCCTCCAGTCCGCCTTCTTCGCCCTGGCCAACGTCATGCCCCAGGAAGAGGCCATCAAGTATATGAAGGACGCGGCCGAGCACTCCTACATGAAGAAGGGCAAGGACGTAGTGGAGCTTAACTGGAAGGCCATTGACATTGGCGCCACCGCCTTTAAGAAGTTTGACGTACCCGCCAGCTGGGCCACCGCTCAGGACGAGCCCAAGGTTTCCACCCACAAGGGCCGTCCCGAGGTGGTGAAGATGGTGGAGGACGTGATGGAGTATATCGCCCGGATGGACGGCGATGCTCTGCCTGTCTCCGCCTTCATGCCCTATGTGGACGGCACCTTCCAGCAGGGTGCCTCCGCCTACGAGAAGCGGGGCGTGGCCGTCACCGTTCCCACTTGGGATCAGGACAAGTGTATCCAGTGCAACCAGTGTGCTTACGTCTGCCCCCACGCCACCATCCGTCCCTTCGCCATGACGGAGGAGGAGGCCAAGAACGCCCCCGGCCATGCCAAGATCGTGGACGTGAAGGCCGGTAAGGGCAAGGGCGTCTATAAGTACACCATGGCCATCAGCCCCCTGGATTGTATGGGCTGCGGCGTGTGCGTGGGCATGTGCCCTGTGGGCGCTCTCTCCATGGCCTCCCAGGAGAGCCAGGCCGCTCAGCAGGAGGTCTACGACTACTGTGTGGCCGACGTCGCCCACAAGGCGGATATGGCCGGCGTTGCCAGCGTGAAGGACAGCCAGTTCAACCAGCCCCTGCTGGAGTACTCCGGCTCCTGCGCCGGCTGTGCTGAGACCAGCTATGCCCGTCTGGTGACCCAGATCTGCGGCGAGCGGATGTATGTCTCCAACGCCACCGGCTGCTCCTCCATCTGGGGCGGCCCGGCGGCCACCAGCCCCTACACCGTTACCAAGGAGGGTAAGGGTCCCGCCTGGGCCAACTCCCTCTTTGAGGATAATGCCGAGCATGGCCTGGGCATCTACTACGGCCAGAAGGCCATCCGGGACCGTCTGGCCGGAAAGCTGGAGGAGCTGTCCGCCGAGGCTCCCGCCGACGTAAAGGCCGCCATCCAGGCCTGGATGGATACCATGGATGACGGTGCCGCCAACGCGGAGCCCTCCAAAGCCCTGGTGGCCGCCCTGGAGAAGTGCGGTTGCGATAAGGCCAAGGAGATCCTGGAGCAGAAGGAGTTCCTGCCCAAGAAGAGCATCTGGATCTTCGGCGGCGATGGTTGGGCCTACGACATCGGCTTCGGCGGCCTGGACCACGTGCTGGCCTCCGCTCAGGACGTGAACGTCTTCGTCTTCGATACCGAGGTCTACTCCAACACCGGCGGACAGGCCAGTAAGTCCACCAACTTCGGCGCGGTAGCCCAGTTCGCCGCCGCCGGTAAGGCCACCCCCAAGAAGAGCCTGAGCGAGATCGCCATGAGCTATGGCTACGTCTATGTGGCCCAGGTAGCCATGGGCGCCAATCCCACCCAGACCCTCACCGCCATCCGGGAGGCTGAGGCCTACAAGGGTCCCTCCCTCATCATCGGCTACTCCCCCTGTGAGATGCACTCCATCAAGGGCGGCATGCTCCACTGCCAGGAGGAGATGAAGAAGGCGGTGGAGTGCGGCTACTGGAACCTGTTCCGGTTCAACCCCGCTCTGAAGGCCGAGGGCAAGAGCCCCTTCATCCTGGACTCCAAGGCCCCCGCCGGCGGCTACCAGGAGTTCCTGATGAACGAGGCCCGCTACTCCGCCCTGACCCGCTCCTTCCCCGAGCGCGCCAAGGAGCTCTTCGCCAAGAACGAGGAGAGCGCCAAGGCCCGCTACGAGCATCTGCTGAAGCTGGTAGAGCTTTACAAGTAAGCAAAGGACATAAAAAAGGAGCCTCCCGCCGGGAGGCTCCTTTTTATGCGTTGGGGGGATAAATGAAAATTTATCGTGGCAGTCGGGAGAGGCAGGCCGTATGGCGCAACGCCCCACTCCCTTATGGTCGCGGGGCCCCCTCCGGCATCGGCCTCGCCGATCCCGGCGCGCCGAGGCGTCCCGCCCTACGATCCTAACAAAGGTGGGGTGTAGGGGCGGGTCCCCGACCCGCCCGGCAGCAGCGCCTCCCGTCCGGCCATTTCCCCCGGCGAAGGGGGACCGCCTGGTTGCCCCGCAAATCAGCGCCGCAAAACGCAAAAAGGGAGAACGCAAGAAATTACAGAAAAATCCTTGCTATCTCCCAAAACTTGGGGTAAAATGTCGATGAGGAAAATAAAATAGTGGCGGCCCCGGAGAGGTGCGAACTCTCCAGGGCCTGCGCGGGCGAAGCTACCGCCCACACAACAGAGGAACTCTGCACCGTCTGTTATTCTACCCTTTTCCCGGTTTTTTGGCAAGGGGCAATAACAGGTTGTGTTGCTGTTTTGACGTGCTGTGATGGGTCAGATCCCGCACAGCACGTTTTTATTTTCCTCACGGAAAAGGGAAGGGGGGCGCAAGCCCCCCGGCCCTGCCGTGAGAAAAATAAATTTTGAGGAGGCCCCATGTATGAAAAAACGCATAACAAATTGTTTGCTTGCCCTATGTGTACTGCTTACCCTTTTTCCTTTGAACACCGCCTTCATAAAGCCAACTTATCATTCCAGGCACATCAGTGGGAGTACCATTACTGATTTCATAATAATTTTTACCCCATATTAATTCCGTTGGGGAGGGAAGCTTTTCGGGCTCTACTGCCACGGTGTTCAAAGGAAAAAGGGTAAGCAGTACACATAGGG
>CANOHR010000105.1 GCA_947565875.1 uncultured Pseudoflavonifractor sp. | reverse complement strand
CTCAACGACCCCATCGACCAGCGCCAGCGCTTCCAGAAGCAGGTGGAGCTGCGGGACAAGGGGGACGACGAGGCCGGTATGATGGACGAGGATTTCCTCACCGCCCTGGAGTACGGTATGCCCCCCACGGGCGGTCTGGGCATCGGCATCGACCGCTGCGTTATGCTCCTCACCGGCGCCGACTCCATCCGGGACGTGATCGCCTTCCCCACCATGAAGCCGCTGGATAAATAAAGAAAGGGAGGCAGTCCCGTGGAGAAAAAGCTGAATGTGATCGTGGAGAATTGTCCCCAGAGTCACCCCTGCCCCTCCGTTCAGGTCTGTCCAGTAGGGGCTTTGACCCAAGAGGGCTTTCGCGCCCCCACGGTGGATCATGACAAGTGTATCCGCTGCGGAAAGTGCGCCAACTTCTGCCCCAAGAAGGCTTTGAAGCTGGAATAATATCAAAAAGCGATGGCATACCGGCGGCTCTCCGCCGGTATGCCTTTGCCCTTATGAAGCGGGAAAATGTAGAAAAGGAGGATGAGTTATGCTGGAACGGATCGCCGGCTTTATCCGGGACCACTTTATCCGCTCCCGGCATCTCAATGCCACCCGGCTGGTGGCCGGGTCCTTTGCGGTCATCATACTGGCGGGGACCCTGCTGCTCAGCCTTCCCATTGCCAGCCGGTCGGGGGAGAGTCAGGGGTTGTTCACCGCTTTTTTTACCGCCACCTCCGCTACCTGCGTCACCGGACTGGTGGTGGCCGATACCTTTCTTACCTGGAGTCTTTTTGGACAGGCGGTGATCCTGATGCTTATTCAGCTGGGAGGCCTGGGCTTTATGACGGTCATTACCCTTATTTCCCTGGCGGCCCACCGGAGGATCGGCCTTTCCGAGCGGCTTATCATGGTCTCTACTCTGAACCTGAACGATCTGGACGGCGTGGTGCGGGTGGTGCGCCATGCCCTTATAGGGACCGCGTTTTTTGAACTTGCGGGAGCCGCCCTTCTATCCATCCGCATGATCCCAAAGTACGGTTTCGTCCGGGGGATGTGGCACGCTCTTTTTCATGGAGTATCCGCTTTCTGCAACGCGGGCTTTGACCTTCAGGGGGGAGATACGGGAGCCTTTTCCAGCTTGGTGGGCTTTCAGGACGACCCCCTCACCCTTCTTACCACCGCGGCTCTTGTCGTGATAGGCGGCCTTGGTTTTTTTGTGTGGGAGGATCTGTGGAACAACCGAAGCTGGAAAAAGCTGACCATCTATAGCCGCCTGGTGCTGACCCTGACTGCGGCCCTTACCCTGGGCGGAGCCCTTTTCTTCCTGGGAACGGAGTGGAGCAATCCCGGCACCCTGGGCCCTATGGGGGTGGGGGAGAAGTGCCTTAACGCCTTTTTTCAGTCCGCAACATTGCGGACAGCGGGGTTCAATGTGATCGACCAGGGGGCGATGACGGACAATTCCCTGGTCATGAGTTGTATCTTCATGCTCATCGGCGGTTCCTCCGGTTCCACGGCGGGCGGCGTCAAAACGGTGACGGTGTGGGTGCTGGCCATGGTGGTCATTTCAGGCCTCCGGGGCAGGGAAAACATCGTTTTTCGTAGCCGTACCCTGCCTGGGCGGCGGGCTATGAACGCGGTGACCCTGTTCCTTATGGTGACCTTTCTTTTTGTGACCGGCTCCATGCTCATCTCCCTTACCCATGAGGCCACCTTCCTTCAGGCCGCCTTTGAGACGGCCTCCGCCCTGGGGACTGTGGGCCTCACCACCGGCATTACGCCCACCCTGGCCCGCCCTGCCCAGGCGCTGCTGGCGGCCATGATGTACGCCGGGCGGGTGGGGATCCTGTCCTTCTCCATCGCCTTTTTGAACCGGCGGAAGGACAGCCTTAATATCAGATACCCCGAGTTCAGCATTATGATCGGCTGAAAGGAGTTTTGCGAGGATGAAAACGTTTGCCATTATCGGCCTGGGCCGCTTTGGGACCGCCCTGGCCAGAGAGCTTTCCGCCCTGGGACATGAGGTGCTGGCCATCGACCTGGCGGAGGAAAAGGTCCAGCGGGTGGCCGACAAAGTGACCCACGCGGTGATCGGAGACGCCAGAGATATCAACGTACTCAACGCGCTGGGGGTAAGGAACTTTGACTGCGCTGTGGTCGCGCTGGGAAGCGACGTGGGAAATTCCGCCCTCATTACGCTGAATCTGAAAGAACTGGGACTCAAGCAGGTGGTATGCAAGGCTCAGAGCCATGTCCACCAGCGGGTGCTGGAGAAGATCGGCGCCGACCGGGTGATCTTTCCCGAGCATGAGATGGGAGTGAAGCTGGCTCAGGGCCTCAGTTCCTCCAGCGTACTGAATTTTATTGAGTTTTCCGAGGATTACGGCATTGTGGAGTTGGCGATACCCAAGACCTGGCATGGAAGGACCATCCGGGAACTGGATGTGCGGAACGCTTTTCATGTGAACATCATTGCCGTTCGGAAGGCGGACAAGCCCAGCGCCCTGAATGTGGCCCCCGGCGCGGGCTGCGTTCTGGAGGAGGGGGACAATGTGGTGGCGGTGGGCCGCAGCGAGGATATCAACCGTCTTCACGAGGTAAGCTGAATGGAGACAATCACCAGCCGCCAGAACCCCTTGTTTCAGAAAATAAGGAAGCTGAACGCCTCCAACTCCTTCCGCCGCCAACAGGGCCTTTTCCTGGCGGAAGGGCCCAAGCTGCTGGAGGAGGCGGTAAGGTGGGGAGCGGATATCCGGTTTATTGTAAAGACCCCCGAAGCCTCTCTTCCCCCGGCTCTTGCCTGTCGGGTGGTGGAGACCCCTTCGGAGGTCCTTGCCTCCCTGGCGGATACCGAGACTCCCCAGGGGGTCCTGTTTGCCTGCGCCCTTCCCGATACGGCCCTGCCGGAAACTCTTCCACAGGGCCGCTATCTGGTGCTGGACGGGGTCCAGGATCCGGGCAATCTGGGAACGGTGTGGCGGACGGCGGACGCCTTCGGGGCGTCAGGCTTGATCCTGACAGGCTCCTGTGCCGCCCCCTTTGGACCCAAGGCGGTCCGTTCCACCATGGGCGCCTGCTTCCGCCTTCCTTTGTGGCGGGGGGAGCGGCAGGCGGTGAAGGAGCTTTTGAGCCGCTCCGGCATTCCTCTCTACGCCACAGCCCTTCGGGAGGATACGGAGGATATCCGGGGAGTGGATCTGTCCCAGGCCGCCGTGGTCATTGGCAGCGAGGGCCGGGGGATCTCGGAGGAGTTGCTGGGCCTGTGCGAGCGCTCTCTGAAGATCCCTATGTCGGAGCGCTGTGAGTCCCTCAATGCCGCCATCGCGGCGGCGGTGGTCCTGTGGGAAGGGTATCAGAAAGCGGACTGAGGAGGCCTGGGTATGGCGAACCTGAAATATTTTCTTTGGCTCACCCAGCGCAAGGGCTTCCAGCCCGGCGAGATAGGGGAACTCTTGTCTTACTTCGGTACGCCTGAGGCGGTCTATTTTGCCCAGGGGGAGGAATATGGACAACTGGGCCTCTCCGGAGGAAAAAGAAGGGCCCTGGAGGATAAAAGTCTGGCCGGGGCGGAGAAGATCCTGGAGGATTGCGACCGGCTGGGCATTCACATCATGACCGTTCAGGATGCGGACTACCCGGAGCGGCTGGGGCAGATCTACGACCCGCCCTGTGTGCTTTACTGGGCAGGTAAGCCCCTTCATGTGGACGACCGCCTGACGGTAGGGGTGGTGGGGACCCGGAAATGCACCCCATACGGGGAGGATCTGGCGGGGCGGCTGGGCCTGGAACTGGCCCGGTCGGGGGTAACGCTGGTGTCCGGTATGGCGGAGGGCATCGACGCCGCGGGTCTTCGGGGAGCCCTGAAGGGCGGCGGCAGCGTGGTCAGCGTACTGGCCAGCGGACTGGATGTGGTCTATCCCAAGGATCATGGATGGCTTTATGAGGATGTGAAAGCGGCGGGGACCCTCCTCAGCGAGTATCCGCCGGGGACGGAGCCCGTAGGCTATCATTTCCCCGCCCGGAACCGGATCCTCAGCGGCCTTTCCATGGGGGTAACGGTGGTGGAGGCGGGCGAACCCAGCGGAGCCCTTATCACCGCCCGCCACGCCTTGGAGCAGGACCGGGAGGTCTTTGCCTTCCCCGGCCCGGTGGGAGCCTCCGCCAGCCTGGGAGCCAACCGGCTCATCCAGCGGGGAGAGGCCAAGCTGATCCTCTCCGCCGCCGACGTACTGGAGGAGTTCCGCCATCTCTTTCCCGGCAGGGTCCGCTTACAGCCTCCCCTGGAGGAGGGGGAGACCCGCCAGCGGCTGGAGAGCCGGAGCCCGGAGCCGCAGACGGAAGAAAAAGAGGCGAAAGAGGCGGAGGACAAGAGCGCCGGGAGGGCTTACATTTCTCTCTCAGACGATCCCGAGGCCTTTACCGACGACGAGCGGGATATCCTTCTGGTCATCCAGCGCAAGAGCCTGACGGTGGACGATATCTCAGACCAGACCCAGATCCCCGCCCGCCGGGTGCTGTCCGCCCTCACCATGCTTCAGCTTCGGGGGATGGTGGAGGAGCGGCCCGGAAAGCGGTTTTATGCAGCCATCATCTTGACAGCGTAAATGATTTAGGCTATCATTCCTATTACTATTCTGTTTTCTCGGAGGTCTTATCGTGGCAGCAACGACGAAAAACGGCAGCTTAGTGATCGTAGAATCTCCCGCCAAGGCCAAGACCATTACCAAATATCTGGGTCCGGGCTATGAGGTAAAAGCCTCCATGGGCCATATCCGGGATCTCCCCAAGAGTA
>CANOHR010000104.1 GCA_947565875.1 uncultured Pseudoflavonifractor sp. | reverse complement strand
GGTGCCCTGTACCTGCAATCCGCTACAGCAGGGGCGAATCCCGGCCCCCGGAGCCTTGATGTGTCGTCTGACCCAGAAAAGCAGCGATGATGGATCGGTCCCGCGCAACGCCTGCCCGTGAACCGTGTCAGGCGGGGAACCGAGCAGCACTAAGCGGAACCAGGCGTGTGCCGCGGGAGCGCCGGGCCTGAGCCGGCTATCTGGGTAACGGACATATTGAGGTCTTCAAAGGCCGGTGCGCGGTCTTGCCGCAGGCCGGAACAGGGAAGAAGGGCCCGGCCTTTCTTCCCTTTCTTTAACATAAGAGGTGAATACCCATGTACCAGGCTCTCTATCGAAAATGGCGGCCCCGTACTTTTGACGACGTGGTGGGTCAGGCTCATATCACTGAAACGCTGAAGCGTCAGGTCCAGGAGGGGCGGTTGAGCCACGCCTACCTCTTTACCGGCACCAGGGGAACAGGAAAGACCTCCTGTGCCAAGATCCTGGCCCGGGCGGTAAACTGTGAGCATCCGGTGGACGGAAACCCTTGCAATGAATGTCCTGCCTGTAAGGGGATCGAGGACGGCTCGGTCATGGAGGTGCTGGAGCTGGACGCCGCATCCAATAACGGTGTGGACCAGGTCCGTGCCCTCCGGGATGAGGCGGTATATTCCCCCGCGGCGGTCCGCAAGCGGGTCTACATTGTGGACGAGGTCCACATGCTCTCCACCGCTGCCTTCAATGCTCTTTTAAAGATCCTGGAGGAGCCTCCGGAGCATTTGATGTTTATTCTGGCTACCACCGAGCTTCATAAGGTGCCCGCCACCATTAAGTCCCGTTGCCAGCAGTTTGCCTTCAAACGGATCTCACCCCCCGACATTGCCGCTCGGCTCCAGTACGTGGCAGGAGAAGAGAAGCTTCCCCTTACCAGGGAGGGAGCCGCGTTGCTTTCCCGCCTGGCGGACGGCGGTATGCGGGATGCTCTGTCCCTTTTGGACCAGTGTGCCGGGGGGGGGGAGGGGGATCTGGACGAAAAGGCTATTTTAAGTGCCTTGGGTTTGGCAGGCAACCTGGAGACAGCCGCCTTGTTAAAGGAGATCGCCGGCCGGGATGCCGGTGCTGCTCTGGAGCGGTTGGACCGGCTCTACGCTGCGGGTAAGGACGTGGGCAGCCTGCTTAGCGAGCTTTCCTCTCTGGTCCGGGACCTGCTTATTCGAAAGACCGCCCCCAGAGGCGGGACCGGATTGATGACGGGCGGTCATGACGAACAGACCCTCCGAAGCCTTTCAGAGGCGCTGAATACCTCCCGCCTGGCTCAGTTGCTGGGTCAACTCCAGCGGACTGGAGCCGATCTGGGCCGTAGCGCTAACCGCCGGGTGGATGCGGAACTGTGCCTCATTCGCCTGTGTGATGAAAGCCTGGATGACTCTGCCGCCGGACTGAATGCCCGGATGGCAAGACTGGAGGAGTTGGCGGTTATTGGAAATGTGGCTTCCCGCAAGCCTTTTTCCACGCCTACAGCCGACGAGGAGCCTTCTGCGGCAGAACAGAGGCCCACCCTTCAGGGAAAAAAGGAAGAAAGAGCGCCCCAGGCAGCGGAGCCTGCAAAAAAGAAGTCTGTCCTAGAACCAGAAAAGGCCCCTGAGCCTGCATTGTCCCTGCCGGTAGAGGAAACGCCCCCGCCAGTGGAAAAAATGGTTCCTCCACCTCCTCTGGAGGAGGAGGCTCCCCCCTGGGATATGGAGCCACCGCCTCTGCCTGAAGAGCGGGAAGGCCACAGCGGGAAGGTTGAACCGCCAGCCTCAGTGCCAGTTCGGGAGGAGCGGCGGCCAACCCCGCCACCCCGCCCTGCTCCGCCGCCCAAACCTTCCCTACCGGGGGGCTTCTGGGGCGATCTGGTGACCGGCCTTCGTGGCCGGATCCCTATGGGAGAGTATAGCTTCCTCTCCAATCCCGCTATGGTTCGGGGGACTACAGATGGATCCATACTGACCCTTTGGGCCCAGAGCGATTTTGTAAAAAGCATGATCTCCAAGCCGGGGATCGTGGCCATTATAGAGAAGGCAGCCCAGAACCTTCCAGGCGCTCCATATCGGGTGACAGTGACGGTAGGGGCGCCTCCGGCGGGTGTGGATGTGCCGGGAGGTCTGCCCCAGAACGTCTCTTTGGCGGAAGAGACTGAGGACGAGGGCCACGACAAGCTGGACGATCTGCTGGCACTGGGCGATGAGTTCGGCGATATCATCACGACAGAGGAGGAGTAGAACGATATGGCAAAGGGTTTCAATAGCCGTGGGTTTGGCGGCATGGGCGGCGGCATGAATATGAACATGATGAAGCAGGTCCAGAAGATGCAGCAGGATATGGCGAAAATGCAGGAGGAGTTGGCAGCCAAGACCTACACCGCCGCCGCCGGCGGCGGCGTGGTGACGGCTGAGGTGAACGGACAGCACCAGCTGGTCAGCGTGACCATTGACCCAGAGGCGGTAGATCCCGACGATGTGGAGATGCTTCAGGATATGGTGGTGGCTGCCGTTAACGAGGCCATGCGGACCGCCGATGCCGACGCCGCGGACTCCATGGGCCGCATTACCGGTGGCCTGGGTCTGGGCATGTAACCAAACAGAAAGGGAGAAAGCAGAATGGAAGCGTCGAAGGTTTATTTTACAGATTTTCACGTAAATGTGGGTACCAGCCAGCTGGATAAGCTGCGGCGTCTGATGGACAAGGCGGGGATGGGGGAGATCGATTTCCACAAAAAGCTGGTGTGTATCAAAATGCATTTCGGAGAGCCGGGTAATCTGAGCTTTCTGCGTCCCAACTATGCCAAGGCGGTGGCCGATTACGTGAAGAGCAAGGGAGGCGTCCCCTTCCTATGCGACTGCAATACTCTTTATGTGGGCCGCCGGAAAAACGCGCTGGAACACCTGGACGCAGCCTATGAAAACGGATTTTCTCCCCTGAGTACCGGCTGCCAGGTCATCATTGGCGACGGCCTGAAGGGCACCGACGATGTGGAGGTGCCCGTGGTGGGGGGCGAATACATCAAGACCGCCAAGATCGGTCGGGCGGTGATGGACGCTGATATATTTATCAGCCTGACCCATTTCAAGGGCCATGAGCAGGCGGGCTTTGGCGGCGCGGTAAAGAATATCGGCATGGGCTGTGGGAGCCGGGCGGGCAAGATGGAGCAGCACAACGCCGGAAAGCCCGTTGTCCACCCGGAACTCTGTGTGGGCTGCAAGACCTGCGCCAAACAGTGCGGCCAGGACGCCATTTCCTATGGTCCCGACCGGAAGGCGGTCATCGATCACGCCAAATGCGTGGGCTGCGGACGGTGTATCGGCGCATGTAACTTTGATGCCATCGAGAACCCGGCCTGGGATACGGTCCAGATGCTCAACCGGAAGATGGCGGAATACGCCAAGGCGGTGGTGGACGGACGTCCCTGCTTCCATATCAGTCTGGTAAAGGATATTTCCCCCAACTGCGACTGCCACGGAGAGAACGACGTGCCTATCCTGCCTGATATCGGGATGTTTGCCTCTCTGGATCCTGTCGCCATGGACCAGGCCTGCGCCGACGCCTGCATGGCCAAAGAACCCATCCCAGGCGCCCAGCTTTACCGCCGGATGAAGGCCAAAGGCTTTGTGGACCATCAGGATCATTTCGAGAACTGTACCGAGGGAAGCGAATGGAAATCCTGTCTGGAACACGGAGAAAAGATCGGCCTGGGAACTCGCCAGTATGAACTGATCGAGTTCTGAGAAGGGGTGTCTTCTTATCTTGTTGACTCGGAAAGGAGTCCGCTATGGAACTGAAGGAGATCCTGACCCACTGTGATCATACCCTTTTAAAGCAGGATTGTACCTGGGAGCAGATCAAGGAGGTCTGCGAAGACGGGATGAAATACGGCTGTGCCAGCGTTTGTATTCCACCCTGCTATGTCCGTCGGGCCAACGAGTATGTGGGGGAACAGTTGAAAATATGTACCGTTATCGGCTTTCCCAACGGCTGCTCTACCCCGGCAGTAAAAGCCTTTGAGGCGGAGAACGCCGTCCGCCACGGGGCCGACGAGATCGACATGGTCGTCAACATCGGTTGGATCAAGGACCGGCGTTGGGACCGCCTGCTGGAGGAACTCCAGGAGGTAAAGGCTGCCTGCCGGGGGCGGCTCCTGAAGGTCATCGTTGAGACCTGTCTTTTAACCGAGGAAGAAAAGATCGAAATGTGCGAACTGGTCACCCAGGCCAGGGCCGATTATATCAAGACCTCCACCGGCTTTTCCGCTGGCGGGGCTACCCGGGAGGATGTGAAACTCTTCAAGTCCCACGTGGGTCCCGATGTTCGGATCAAGGCAGCAGGAGGGATCGCCACCCTTCAGGACGCGGAGGACTTTCTGGTTTTGGGAGCGGACCGGCTGGGTACCAGCCGACTGGTGAGGCTGGCAAAAGAACAAGGGATATAGGACTGGGAAAGAGAGCGGGACTTTCCAGAATTGATAGAAACTCAGTAAGTCCAAGATTAATGGGTGGGACAAGGATGAAAAAACGAAATTTGACTGCAACTATATACAAGAAAACGGAGTATAGGCATGAAGAATCGTACAGTTGCAGTTAGTTTGTTCTCTGGAGCGGGGGGACTCGATATAGCCAGCTTTTTGGCTGAGGTACCTGTCATTTTGAGTACGGATATTGATCCAGACTGCATAGAAACGCTGAAATCAAACGAATTGTTTGAAAATGCGGAAATAATAGAAGGGGATCTGCGAAAAATCGATAGTTCCGTATTTCAAGAAGTGTTGAAGAAGCATGA
>CANOHR010000103.1 GCA_947565875.1 uncultured Pseudoflavonifractor sp. | reverse complement strand
CCCTTCAGGATAACGTCTATGTTGATCCCCGGTCCCTCGTCCATCTGTATTTCTCCCTTCGGCCTTGCTTTTCTCCGTCTGGTATGTTAAGATACAGGGGAGGTAAGCCTTATGGTTTAAGGGTCTGCCGGGGGCTTTCGCCCCCGGCTCCCCCCGGTCTCAGCCCTTCAGGGCTTTGACCGCTTCGGCTAAGGATTCATAACCCTTGCCGTTGGCGAACCATTGTCCGCCTTGGTACTTGAGTGTACGCATCGGCTTACCTCCCTTCCGCCGCCCGCGTCACCGGGCGGCTTTTTATTGTCATTCGGGGCTTTGTTCTCCCCTCCTGACAATGATAGTATATCAGTTAATTGATATTTCTACAAGTGGCATCTTTCACAAAAATATCAGTTAACTTTTATGCATAATGTCAGTTTATTGATATCGTACATTGTGATATACTTTTATGGGGTGATATGCTATGTCAACTGAGGCACAAAAGCGAGCAAGCACCAATTACAATCGAAACCGCGATAATCTTATGATCCGGCCAACCAAAGAAGAAGGTTTACAAATTCGCGCCGCTGCGGTCGCGGCAAAGCAATCCGTACAGCAATATATACTGGACGCTGTACGGACCAGAATGGAACGGGAGGCCGGGGAGTGATCCCCGGCTTTTCCTTTTCTCTTCCAACCTGCATATGAAGTTGCCAAGGTACGAACCGCCACCCCCCACGGGACGGCCTCAGCCTTCCCCTTGGGGGGGAAGGTGGCGCGCAGCGCCGGATGAGGGGGCGCCCTGGAACCACCCAAAAATCAGGGCTCTATGATCCTCTCGATCTCTACTTCGTGCTTGTACTCTTGCAGATCATGGCATACTTTCACCCACCAGGGGCTCTTATCCCCCCCAACGGTGACCAAACTGCCCAGCTTGAGCCGTACCACCTTTGGCGTCACCAGCACCAGCCGGACGGCATTTTGCGCCATAGGGTTCATCTGCTCATGGCCCTGATACCGTTCGGTGACCACTCCGGGAAACCGGATATCCATTCCGGTTTCCCGCTCGATCCCTTTACAGGTCCTGGGCGTCACCAGGGCGGCCTTCACAACGATGTGCCCCGGCCCCATGGAGGTGATGGAGGTAGGCAGGCAAAATTGATCCTTCCACAGGATGGCCTCCGCCAGGGTAAAGTTCTGCCGCCGGAGGATAAACTCCGCCTCCCTGCCCCCTACGCCGCTGTTGGCGAAGATGGCAAAGCCCTCTGTAGGCACTACCTTAGCCCAGGCCTTTCGATACTCCCGCCATTCCCAACCCTTCTCCGGGACGCCCTCGCACCCGCAGCACCTCTCTGTAGGGCGCGGCTTCCCAGACGCGCCGCCCTCCTCCGTAGGGGCCGGTTCCAAACCGGCCCGGCACCCCTCGCAGCATTCCAGGGCCCGCACGGTCAAGAGCCTCACCTTCTGGTTCAGCTCCCCCGCGTCAGGGATCTTCTCCGTCATGGCCTCCATCCCCTTCCGCAGAACCGGTGTCCAAATTGGACACCGGCTCCGTCAGTTTCAGTTGATTGAGCGCCCTTCTGATGGCCGGGTTTTCGTCCACTACGGCGCCGGTCGCCTCTCTGCGCTCATAGTAGGCCAACGCCAGGCCATGGCACACCAGGTCATAGAGCGCCCTTCTGCCGCTTCCCGCCTCCGGCAGGGCCACCCCGGCCTCCGCCAGGTAGGTCCTGGCCGCCAGCACCATGCTCATCACCAGGAGATCCTCCTCGTCCCCCTCGATGCGCATGTACGCCTTTGCCGCCGCCATCTCCTCCGGGCTCAGCCGGGGCTCCATCACTCCGCCTCCGGGAGTGCGATAAAGTCAGCGTCCACCCATCCGGTATGGTCAGGGGCCGTCACCAGGTACCACCCAGGCACCCGGACGCCGCCGGGCAGCTCCAGGATCTCCACCTGGGTGCCGTCGGCCAGGATCCCCATGCTGGGATAGCTCTTATGGGGCCCCACCCGGACATTCAGCCCCGCCGCCGCCTTCACAACGGCGTTCGGGCTCTTGTCCGGCGCCTTGACCTCCTCCGCAGTCTGATCCTTGGTCTCCTCCACGGGAGTCTCCTTCGTCTTCGTGCTTTTCGCCATGACTCATTCCTCCTCTCAGCCTGCGGGGACAGCCGCCGTATCAATAAACCCGTTGATAAAGGCGGAATCATCCCACAGCTGCACGTCCAGCCGCTCGATGGCCCGGGTCAGGGTCAGATCCTGCTCATAGGCGTTCAGATCCCCCGCCACGGCGATGTTGCTGGTGGTCAGGGTCAGCAGCTTCCGGTCAAACAGCCGGACCCCCTCCTTCAGGTCGCCCACCAGGAAGGGGGCCTTGGTCCCGTCGCTGGGAAGGTCGGTGCTGTTGATCTCCTCCACCCGGAACACCTGGGCCCCGATGGCCAGCTGCATCCTCCCCGGCTCGCTGGGGATGGGGGAGAGCAGGTCCCGCCCGTTGGCGTCCTTCAGGTTGGACAGCCAGAAGATCCCGTCCGAATTGGTCACGATCCGGCTGGTGGAGCGGAAGGCGGCGTCCAGATCCAGATAGAGGGCCTTCTTCAGCCCCGCCAGGTCCTTCAGGTCCACCTTGGCCTTCTGGTCGATACAGGCCAGGATCAGCTTGTTGTCGGTGACCCGGGCCTCGTCCCCGATCCACTGCACCAGGCAGTTGGTGATATTCTCGTCGCTGTCGGCCAGAAGCTCGTTGGTCACTGCGAAGAACCCGGCGTACTTGGATACCGAGTAATTCTTGATCTCGAACTGGGGTCCGTCCTTCTTGGGGATCTTGCCCCCCTCTCCCACTTTGACAAAACCGGTCTGCTGGCTCCTCTTTTTGAAGGTCCGCCGCCCCGACAGGGTGCTGACGCTCTCCACGCTCACCAGCCCCCGCAGGCTGGCCTTGGCCTCCCGGTACTTCTCCACCCGGTAGACGATATCCTTCGGAACAGTGTAGCCGCCGTCAGGGTCGGACCCCTCCCGGTTGTAGGTGGGGTCCCCCGCCGCCTTCTCCGCCCGGAACCCGGCCCTGGCCGCGGCGGCGAAGTCCTTCACCGCGTCCCCGGCCTTGTCCCCCTGAGGCTCATAGGCCAGCCGCCGCAGGCCCTTCTCCGCCCAGCCGGGCTCCTCCGCCGGCTCGTCCAGGTCCATGGCGGTCCTCACCGCCTCGATCTGTCCCGCCAGGCTCCGGATCCGGTCCATCTTCTCCCGGTACTCCTCGCTTTCGTGCTTCCCCTCCAGGGCCATCTTCTTCGCCTCGTCAATGAGGGCCTTTCTCTGGTTCTGAAGGTCGTACAGCTTTTCCTTTTCCATGGTCTTTTCCTCCTTTGATTTTTCAGGCGTATCTTTCCAGCTCCAAAAGAGCCAATGCCTTCCCGATCTCCGCTTCCTCCTGCGGGGCGGCAGTCCCCTGACCGCCCGGCGCGCCGTCTCCGTCCTCCGGAGCGTCCTCCCCTCCGTATTTCTTCACTACCCCCGCCTCTCTCTGACAGGGCACGGCGCAGAAGGACACCTCATAGGCGTCCCTGGCCCCCGAAAGCTCCACATGGCACGCCTGTCCGTCATACTCCTGTCCCGGCGTATGCCCGCAGCGCTTCCGCGCCTTGTCCGAGCCGCAGATGGAGCAGACCGCCTTCTCCACCGCGCAGCCCACGCTGCACTCCCGGAGAAGCCCCGCCTCGATGGCGGCGATCACCGCCGCCGTAGCCTCGTTCCGGGGCATATAGCACCTTAGGATCAGCCGCAGCCGCTCCCCCTCCCCCTCGGTCCCGGCGGCGTAGATCCGGGCCACCTGCTTCTCTGCGCTCCACTGGTGATCCAGAAGCACCGGCTTCCCCACAAACAGCTTCGCCAGCTCCTCCAGGGTATCCTCCGTAAACCGCTCCAGGTCCCGGTCCACCTGGTTGTCACAGGCCGCCAGCCGAAAGGCAAAGACCTCCTCCCCCTTCAAGGGCCGCAGGGCCTGTTTGTTGATCCTCTCCAGCTCCGACTCATCCGCCGCCAGAGCCTTGACCACCGCCGACTTTTCGATCCTTTCCATGGCTGTCACTCCTTTCCTGTTTTCTGAATAAAAAAGTATCGCCGCCCGCATACCGGACGACGATACTTTGGGGACTATTTCTTTTTGCGGTTCTGCTGGTGGATCGGCTCCGTCAAGGCCCGCTCGATGGGCCAGCCTAAATTGAGCCTATCCCTTATCAGATCACTTGAAACTTTCTTAATGCGCGCCCATTCCGCCACGGTCCGCGTCTCCCCGGCAAAAGTAAAAAAGCGGTTCTTTCTCGTGTTGTTCGCTTGCTCAATTTCGGTCGCCCACCTGCAATTCTCTGGAAAATATCCCTGCTCATTATTGAATCTGTCTATCGTCAGGTCATCTCTGTAACCGTTCGCTAACGCCCAGTCCCGGAACGCCTCAAACGAGCCTCGCCATTCTTGACAGACCGTAATTCCTCGCCCGCCGTACCAGCGAAAAACTGGATTATTTGCGTTATAGCAGCGTTTTCTCATTTGTTTCCAAATGTTATATAGTCTGGAGGTACTTCCTCCATGCTTTCTCGCCTTATCTTCTGCTACTTCTTTTCTTAAGCACCCACAGCTTCTGGTTTTCCCTTTTCGCAGCAGGCTTCCGTACACCACCTTCAAATTGCCACAGTCACACCGGCACAGCCAACGAATCTCCCCTCGCTTATCATTCTCCCCCCGCTCGATCACCGTCAGCCTCCCGAACCGCTGCCCGACAAGATCTATAAATGCGCTCACGCTACTTCCCCCGGCTCCAGAATGGCCCGCATGGCCTCCAGTATCGTCTTCTGCTCCTCCTCCGT
>CANOHR010000102.1 GCA_947565875.1 uncultured Pseudoflavonifractor sp. | reverse complement strand
CACGAAGTCGGGCTTGAAGTTCTTCAGTTCCTCCTCGGTGGGCTTAATGAACATGTTGCGGATAAAGTGAGCCTGCCAGGCCACCTCCATAATGAAGCGGACCGCCATACGGGTATCGTGATTGGCCCCGCAGAAGGCGTCCACCACATAGAGCTTCTTGCCGGAGAGGGCCTTCAGGGCAATGTCCTTTACGGCCTTCCAGGTCTCCTCAGAAGCGGGATGGTTGTCGTTGGGATACTCGGGACTGGTCCACCACACGGTGTTCCGGGAGTTATCGTCCATGACGATAAACTTATCCTTGGGAGAGCGACCGGTATAGATCCCGGTCATCACGTTGACGGCGCCCAGTTCGCTGACCTGACCCTTATCAAAGCCGGCAAGAGAGGGATCGGTCTCCGCAGCAAAAAGCTGCTCGTAGGTGGGATTGTAGACGATCTCTTCGATCCCGGTGATACCCAACTTTTCCAGACCATAGGTTTCCATAGATAGTTCCTCCTTAAAAAAAATACGTATCTATAAGACAGCGCTTGCCCCCGCTGTCGGGGGGCGCACGGGTCAAAATGGGTTGGCCGGAGCAAAAGGCCCCTCCCGGCCCAGCGTAAGTATAACACATATTGTCAAGAACTTCTACCCCTTTTAGTCATTTTTTTCACATTCTTTTTCTTTCGTTCCCCTTCCTTGACTTTCCAGGGGCCAGACAGTACAATAAAAAGGCCTTCTATCCTATGTAAAAAAGGAGTTTTTGCCATGGATACCGCCCAGGAATCTCTTGCCCTTCACCGCAAGTGGAAGGGCAAGCTGACCATGACCCCCACTGTGCCCCTCTCCACCCGGCGGGACCTGTCCCTGGCCTACACCCCCGGCGTAGCTCAGCCCTGCCTGGAGATCCAGCGGGATCCCGCCCAGAGCTACGAACTGACCGGACGCCACAACCTCTGCGCCGTGATCACCGACGGCTCCGCCGTGCTGGGGCTGGGGGACATCGGTCCCGAGGCGGGCATGCCCGTTATGGAGGGAAAGTGCGTCCTTTTCAAGGCCTTCGGCGGGGTGGATGCCATCCCCCTGTGTGTCAAAACCAAGGACGTAGACGAGTTTGTCCGTACGGTCGCCCTTCTCTCCGGCTCCTTTGGCGGGGTCAATCTGGAGGATATCGCCGCCCCCCGGTGCTTTGAGATCGAAAAGAGACTGAAGGAAGTCTGCGACATCCCTATTTTCCACGACGACCAGCACGGCACCGCCATCGTGGTGGCCGCCGCCCTGCAAAATGCCCTGAAGGTGACAGGAAAGCGGCTGGAGGAGATCCATGCCGTCTTCTCAGGAGCGGGGGCGGCGGGGACCGCCATTTTCAAGTTGCTGTGGTCCATGGGCCTTCGTCATGCGGTACTGTGCGACATCCACGGGGTGGTCTACCTTGGGCGGAGCGATCTGGATGAAGACCCCTACCTGAGGGAGTTGGCGGAATTGACCCAGCCTTCCCTCCGGGGGGGGCTGAAGGAAGCTCTCCGGGGCGCCGACCTTTTCATTGGAGTCTCCGCCCCCGATCTGGTGACGGAGGAGATGGTCCGCTCCATGGCGCCGGAGCCCATCCTCTTTGCCATGGCCAACCCCACCCCCGAGATCATGCCGGATAGGGCCAAAGCCGCCGGAGCCGTAGTGGTGGGGACCGGCCGCAGCGACTTTCCCAACCAGATCAACAACCTGCTGGCCTTCCCCGGCGTCTTCCGGGGAACCTTTGACGTCCGGGCCAGAGCGATCAATGAGGAAATGAAGCGTGCCGCAGCAAAGGCCCTGGCGGAGTTGGTCTCCCCGGAGGAACTGTCGGCGGAGCGCATCATCCCCGACCCTCTGGACCCCCGGGTGGTCCCGGCAGTGGCCGGGGCAGTAGCCGAAGCGGCGCGAAAAACCGGCACGGCCCGGATCTGAGGAGGATGCCCTATGAGCGAATACCGCATCGAACACGATTCCATGGGGGAGGTCCCCGTCCCCTCCCACCGCTATTGGGGAGCCCAGACCCAGCGGAGCCTGCAAAATTTTCATATCGGCTGGGAGACGATGCCTGCCGAACTCATTTACGCCCTGGCGCTTCTAAAAAAGGGGGCCGCCATGGCCAACCTTCGACTGGGCAAGCTGGATCAGGACCGCTTTGACGCCATTTCCGCCGCCTGCGGCGAACTCCTGGCGGGAAAGCTGGAGGGGAATTTTCCCCTTTCCGTATGGCAGACCGGTTCCGGGACCCAGAGCAATATGAACGTCAATGAGGTGATCGCCCGCCGGGGAAACGAAATCGCCGGGGAAGCCCTTCTCCACCCCAACGACCATGTGAACATGTCCCAATCCTCCAACGATGTGTTTCCCTCTGCCATGCACCTTTCCGCCGTCCTTATTTTAAAGGAACATCTCTTTCCCGCTCTGGACGGCATTCTTGCCACCCTTCGGCGGTTGGAGGAGGAAAACGCCCATGTGGTAAAGTCGGGCCGGACCCATCTTCAGGATGCGGTCCCCATTACCCTGGGCCAGGAGATCAGCGGCTGGCGGGCCTCTTTGGATCAGGACCGGGATATGCTTCACGCCGCCCTTCCCCATCTCTCCACTCTGTCTCTGGGCGGCACCGCCGTGGGGACCGGGCTCAACGCCCCCAAAGGCTTTGACCGGGAGGCGGCAAGGGCTGTGAGCGAACTGTCCGGCCACAGCTTTGAGACCGCCCCCAATAAATTTCACGCTCTTACCAGCCGGGATGAACTGGTTTTTGCCCACGGGGCTTTGAAGGCTCTGGCAGGGGATCTGATGAAGATCGCCAACGACGTGCGCTGGCTCTCCTCCGGGCCCCGGTGCGGCCTGGGAGAACTTCACATCCCGGAAAATGAACCCGGATCCTCTATTATGCCGGGGAAAGTGAACCCCACCCAGTGCGAGGCGGTGACTATGGCGGCGGTCCAGGTCATGGGCAACGACGCCACCCTGGGCTTTGCCGCCAGCCAGGGGAATTTTGAACTCAATGTGTTCCTCCCGGTGATCGCCTACAACTTTCTCCAGTCGGCGGTCCTTTTGACGGACTGCATCGCCTCCTTCGACAAAAACTGTCTGGCAGGGCTTACCGCCGACCAGGAAAAGTGCCGGGAAAATCTATATAACTCCCTCATGCTGGTCACCGCTCTCAACCCATACATCGGCTATGAAAAGGCGGCCCAGACCGCCCAACTGGCCCACCGGGAGGGTCTGAGCCTCCGTGAGGCCTGTATCCGGCTGGGATTCCTGACCGGAGAAGAATTTGACCGGGTATTTCACCCGGAGGAGATGGCGGGACTCTGAACGAATCCCCGTCCTGGAGGGCACCCTCATCAGTCAGCCTGCGGCTGACAGCTTCCCCCTGCAAGGGGGAAGCCTGAAGGGCAAGGACCGGCTGCAGAGCTTATCAGGACAGAGCATCGGTAATACAAAATACCGCCCCGGAAGCGGTTGCTTCCGGGGCGGCGCTTTTTTATGTCTGGATCAATACTTGCCCAGGTTACCGGAGTTGTGGCCGTCGTCCTTGCCGAACTCATAGTCGTTTCCGGGAAGGATGGCGTTGAGGAGGATACCCGCGATAGCGGCGATGGCAAGGCCCGTCAGGGTCACAGCGGCGCCGCCTACCTGGAAGGTGAGCCCGCCGGAGAATCCCAGGCCGCAGACCAGGATCACCGCGGCGATAATAAGGTTCCGGGAGTTGGTGAAGTCCACCTGGTTCTCCACCACGTTGCGCACACCGATGGCGGAGATCATCCCGTAGAGAATAAAGCTGACCCCGCCGATGATGGCGGAGGGCAGGGCGCCGATGAGGGCGGCAAACTTGGGGCTGAAGGAGAGGATCAAAGCATAGAGGGCAGCCAGGCGGATGACCCTGGGGTCATAGACCCGGGAAAGGACCAGCACGCCGGTATTCTCGCCGTAGGTGGTGTTGGCAGGGCCGCCGAAAAGGCCGGCCAGACTGGTAGCCACGCCGTCGCCGATGAGGGTCCGGTGAAGACCGGGCTCCTCCAGGAAGTTCTCCCCCACCGTGGCGGAAATGGCGGACATATCGCCGATGTGTTCCATCATGGAGGCGATGGCAATGGGGGCCATGACCAGGATGGCGGAGACGTCGAACTTGGCCACGCTGCCCCCGAAGTCGGTGACAAAAGGTTGGAAGCCGATCCAGGCAGCCTCCTTCATTCCGGTAAAGTCCACCTTTCCGGCTATGATGGCTACAATGTAGGCCCCTACCACGCCCAGCAGGATGGGAATGATCTTGACCATGCCTTTACCCCAGATATTGCAAACGATAATGATGGCCATAGCCACCAGAGCCAGCCACCAGCAGGAGGAGGCGTTGTTCACCGCCGAAGGGGCCAGATTCAGGCCGATGCAGATGATGATGGGGCCGGTGACCACCGGGGGCAGGAACCGCATGACCTTGTGGACCCCCACCACCTTCACCAACAGGGCCAACACCAGATAGAGAAGACCGGCTACCACGATGCCGCCGCAGGCATACTGAAGCCTTTCAGCGGCGGCCAAGCTCTCGTAGGCAGGCATTTTGGCAACGGTCTCAAAGCCTCCCAGGAACGCAAAGGAGGAACCCAGAAAGGCGGGGACCTTCATCTTGGAGCAGACATGGAAAAACAGTGTACCGAGCCCGGCAAAAAAGAGGGTGGTCTGGATATTCAGGGGCAGACCGTAACTCTGGACCAGAATGGGGACCAGAATGGTAGCCCCAAACATGGCGAACATGTGCTGGAGACCCAGCAGCAGCATTTTGGGAACGCCCAGTTTCCGGGCGTCACGAATGACATCTTGATTCATACTTCATTTCTCCCTTCTTTTCTTTTAT
>CANOHR010000101.1 GCA_947565875.1 uncultured Pseudoflavonifractor sp. | reverse complement strand
AGCAGCGACACGCCGCTTGCCGACGCGGAAAATACCAGCATCAGCCGGGTCTGGGGCATGGTAGAATATTTTCACCTATGAAAAGGGCTCTTTTTTTGCGTCCGTTTTTACGGTGTAACGAGACGCAAAACCCTCTTCCTCCCCGTGAGGTCATAGGGAGGCAATCAAGTGCCGGTCCTACACCGCCTCGCAGCAGTCCCCTTTTGGGGGCTTTTTCGGGCTGGGACCGGTCAATCGCCGGGACCGGCTTTTTTTGTTGGCCCGGCAAGTAATAAGGAGGTGCCGAACGTATGGCAAAGGCTGGCAACCGGGTGAAGATCACCCTGCGGTGCAACGAGTGCAAACAGCGCAATTACAACACCAAAAAGAACAAGAAGAACACCCCCGACCGTTTGGAGCTGAACAAGTATTGCCCCTTCTGCAGGAAGCACACGGTCCACACCGAGACCAAGTAATGAGCCGTCACGTTTCAAATGACAACCGCTCACAAGAAAGAAGGGTAACATTCAATGGCTGAAAACGAGAAGATCGAAAAGGCGCAGAGCGCCAAATCCGAGACTCCCGCGAAGAAGGACAAGAAGTCGGAAAAGAAATCCAAGCCCGGCTTTTTCGCCCGGATCAAGCAGTGGTTCAAAGAGACCAAGGCCGAGTTGAAGAAGGTCCAGTGGCCTACCTGGAAGCAGACCCTGAACAACACCCTCATCGTCATCGCCTTCTGCGTGGTGGTGGGAGTGTGCATCTTCCTCTTTGACAAGCTGGCTGACGGCCTTCTGAGCGCCCTCATCAACCTGACCCACTCCTGAGGGGTACGAGCATGGAAGAGCTGAAATGGTATGTGGTGCATACCTACTCCGGCTATGAGAACACCGTTGCGGCCAGCATTGAGAAGGCCGTGGAAAACCGGGGTATGCACGATCTGATCCAAGAGGTCAACATCCCCATGGAGACCGTCACTGAGATCACCGATAACGGTCCTAAAACAGTGGATCGCAAGGTCTTCCCCGGCTATGTGCTGGTGAAGATGGTGCTTACCGACGATACCTGGCATCTGGTACGCAACATCCGTGGCGCCACCGGCTTTGTAGGCTCCGGCAACAAGGCCATTCCCCTTTCTGACGCGGAGATCGCCGCCCTGGGCGTAGAGAAGCACGAGATCGTGGTCAACTACAACGTGGGCGACAGCGTCAAGATCACCGACGGCGCTCTGGAATCCTTCATCGGCACGGTGGAGGAGATCGATATGGAGCAGAGCAAGGTCCGTGTGGTGGTTTCCATGTTCGGTCGGGAAACTCCGGTAGAGTTGGAGTTGGACCAGGTAGAAGTCATCAAAAATTGAGGTCGGGCGCACAGTGTGCGCCCCTACATTCCCTCGCAAGTCCGTAGGGGCGGACAGTGTCCGCCCACCACAAGATACACCGTGGGAGGGGCCCTTAAAGGCGGTCCCGTCCATACCACATTTTCAAGTAGGAGGTGCTGTTTCAAATGGCACAGAAAATTACCGGTTACGTGAAACTGCAGATCCCCGCCGGCAAGGCGACTCCGGCTCCCCCCGTGGGCCCCGCCCTCGGCCAGCACGGCATCAATATTGCCGCCTTTACCAAGGAGTTCAACGAGCGGACCAAGAATGAGGGCGGTCTTCTGATCCCCGTGGTCATCACCGTCTACGCTGACCGCTCCTTCTCCTTCATCACCAAGACTCCTCCCGCCGCCGTCCTCATTAAGAAGGCCTGCGGTCTGGACAAGGCCAGCGGCGTACCCAATAAGGAGAAGGTCGCCACCATCAGCAAGGAAGACGTCCGCAAGATCGCCGAGCAGAAGATGCCCGACCTCAACGCCGCCAGCATTGAGGCTGCTATGAGCATGATCGCCGGTACCGCCCGTTCCATGGGCGTTATCGTGGGCGACTAAGGCGAGGAGGTACAGAGATATGTTTAGAGGTAAGAAGTATCAGAACGGCGCCAAGCTTATTGACAAGGCCGCCGCTTACGACGTACACGAGGCCATGGACCTGGTGGTCAAGGCCGCTCCCGCCAAGTTTGACGAGACCGTGGAACTCCACGTAAAACTGGGCGTTGATTCCCGTCACGCCGACCAGCAGGTCCGTGGCGCCATCGTTCTCCCCCACGGCACTGGCAAGACTCAGCGGGTACTGGTTTTTGCCAAGGGCGACAAGGCTGACGCCGCCAAAGAGGCGGGCGCCGACTATGTGGGCGAGATGGACCTGGTGGAGAAGATCCAGAAGGAAAACTGGTTTGACTTCGACGTTGTGGTCGCCACCCCCGATATGATGGGCGTGGTGGGCCGCCTGGGTAAGGTGCTGGGCCCCAAGGGCCTGATGCCCTCCCCCAAGGCCGGCACCGTCACCCCCAACGTGACCCAGGCCGTCAACGAGATCAAGGCCGGTAAGGTGGAGTACCGTCTGGACAAGACCAACATCATCCACTGCCCCATCGGCAAGGTCTCTTTCGGCGCCGACAAGCTCACCGAGAACCTGAACGCTCTCATGGGCGCCATTATCAAAGCTAAGCCCTCCGCCGCCAAGGGCACCTATGTCCGCAGCTGCGTGGCTGCCTCCACTATGGGCCCCGGCGTGAAGCTGAACGCCGCCAAGTTCGTGTAATCTATCCCGACAGAATATACGCCCCCGCCGACCGTGATATGGTCGGCGGGGGCGTTGTTTTTTTGAGGAACAAATATAGCTTCGATTGACAAGAGCAAACACGCCCCAGAGAGCCCCAAAGGGCGCACTGGCGGCGTTCTCGGGCTTGACTTACGTCAGTAAGCCTGCGGCCTTGCCATCACACCCTTTGGGACTCTCTGGGGTCCGAAGGAGTTTTGCGGGAGCCCAAGGCGTTCCCGGCAAGGTTGTCGACGCAGCCTTACTGGCGTAAGGCAAGGAGAAAAAACGCAGTCCGGGGACGGCTTGGGCCCCGCAAAACCGTGTTTGACCTTGTCAATCGAAGCTAAATTTATCGGATGACCTCCAGGCGGCAGTATGGCTCGTTGTCCCGGGCCTCGATGACGCCGTAGGTGGCTCTTGGATAGCCGCTGACGGTGCCTGGGTTCATGACCCATAGAGGTCCCTCCATAAAGCATACGGGCTCATGGGTATGACCAAAGAGGGCGATCCCCGCCTCCCGGCTCCGGGCCTCGGCGGTGAAGGCTCCGATCCCCAGTTTTACATGGTATTCGTGACCGTGAGCCATCCAGACCTTTCTCCCCAGAAAAGAAAGTTCCTTCTCCTCAGGGGCATCCCCGTACCAGCCGTCACAATTGCCCCGTACCATCTCCACCGGAATTTGGGGAAACATGGTCTGAAGCCGCTCGGCGTCCCGGCTCACATCCCCCAGATGGAGGATCCTGTCAGGTCCTTCCAGTTCCGCCGCCTTCTTCATATAGTCCAGCTTTCCGTGCGAATCAGAAAATACCAGCCACTTCATATGCACAGTCACCTTTCTTCCCCTCACTCATATAATAAAAGGAAACCAACTATACATGTCTGGAGGGACCCTTTTATGAATAAGTCCGATCCCACCTTTGAATCGCTGAAAAAAGATCCCCAAGCCGCCCAACTGTTGGGGGATCCCACCGCTCTTAAGGCCCTGCTTTCCTCCCCGGAGACCCGAAAGCTGGTCTCTCTTTTGAGCCAGGCGGGAGGGGATTCTCTTCAGTCGGCCGCCAAGGCTGCCGCCACCGGGAAGCCTGACGCTCTTATGGGGATCCTGAACCAGGTCATGGGCAGCCCCGAAGGCGCCCAGGCCGCTCAGGCCTTTCAAAAAAAGACCCAAAAACCTTGATTTGATCCGGTCCACCGGGAAAGGGGGTGCGGTATGGCGGACCTTCAGGAACAGCTGCAAGCCATTTTAGGGGATCCACAGGCCATGGGACAGATCACCGCCATCGCCCGGGCCCTTACCGGAGGTCCTCCCCCTCAGGAGGAGCCTGCCCATCGGGAACCAGAAGCCCAGGATGTGGAATTTGTGCCGGTGGAGATGTCGGCTCCGGGAGAGGAGGAGCCGACCGCAGTTCCGCCGGATCCTCCCTCTTCCGCCGGCCCCTTCGAGGCCGAGGGAGAGACTCCCGATCTAAGCGCTCTGTTGGGTATGCTGGGAGGGAGCGGCGGCCCTGACCTGGATCCCCGGCTCATCAGGATCGCCCTTACCGTTTTTTCCGAATACTCCGCTCCCGACAATGAAAAGGCCGCCCTTCTCTCCGCCCTAAAACCCTTTTTGCGGGGAGAACGACTGGAAAAAATGGAAAAAGCGGAAAAGATCGCCCGGCTCTCCCGGGTGATACGGACCGCCATTCGTCTCTTCCGAGAGGAGGGGGCCCAGAATGTATAATCCTTATCTTTCCCAGACCTGGGAGGACCGGATGGACCGCCCCCGCCCAAGGGAAAAAGCGCCCCCCAGTCGGGAAAAGGCCGGTCTGAGCGGGCTTTTGAAAAGTCTCAAGCTGGAGGACCTGGACACAGGCGACGTCCTGCTGCTGCTTATTCTCCTTTTTCTCTTTCTGGACGACAGGGAGGAAAACCTGGAACTGCTCATCACCCTGGGCCTCATGCTGATCCTGTAACTCCGGTCGGCCGTGCTACAAACTCCCTACCCGGCAGAGGCGCTTACCGTATGCAGCACTTCACCGTTGGGAAGCTGGAAGGATGCATAAGAGGGTACCGGCGTCTCTGGAAGACCGGCCACCATGGTCCAAACCGTCTTCTCCCCCACCAGGGTCTCCGCCGCCCAAAGAAGCCCACTGTTCTCCGACACCCAGTAGCGCTCCACCTGACTCAGTTCCGGCAAAACCACCTCTACATAAACGCAGGCTTCTCCGTTCTTTTCCTCATAGCCTGCGGA
>CANOHR010000100.1 GCA_947565875.1 uncultured Pseudoflavonifractor sp. | reverse complement strand
CCAGCCCGTCATTGCGAGGGCCCAAAGGGCCCGTGGCAATCCGTATTCCCATTATACCGGACCGATGGGGATGGGATCACCGATTTGATCCCGTCCCGCCCTACGTTCCTAACAAACGTTGTCCCGTAGGGACCGGCGTCCTCGCCGGTCCGCCCGCACTCTCTCCCCGGAAACACCGTAGGGGCGACCTTTATGGTCGCCCGCCCGGGCATGGGATATTGCCCAATTATCTCCATCCAAGGAGGAACCAACATGAAGATCATCGTAGACGCCATGGGCGGCGACAACGCCCCCCGTTCTAACGTAGAGGGGGCGGTGGAGGCCGTCCGGGAGCTGGGAGTGGAAGCGGTCCTGGTGGGTCGGGGGGACGAGATATTGTCCGTCCTCCGGGACCTGGGCATGGAGGAGCCCCCTCCGGGGCTGGAGATCGTCCACGCCTCTGAGGTCGTTACCATGGAGGATAATCCCGCCTCCGCCTTTAAGGAGAAGAAGGACTCCTCCCTCACTGTGGGCCTGAACCTTCTGAAGGAGGGGAAGGGGGACGCCTTTGTCTCCGCCGGCTCCACCGGGGCCCTTCTCTCGGGTGCTACCCTGCTCACCAAGCGTATCCGGGGCATCCGCCGGGCGGCGCTGGCCCCCCTGGTCCCCACGGGGGGGGGAGGTACGATCCTTATCGACTGCGGGGCTACGGCGGAGTGTACCCCGGAATATTTGCTCCAGTTTGCCTTTATGGGCTCCTACTACGCCGAGCATATCCTGGGCCGCCCTGAGCCCCGTGTGGGGCTTCTCAACATCGGCTCCGAGGAGGGCAAAGGCACCGACCTTCAGCGGCAGACCTACGCCCTTTTGAAGGCGGCAGACGCCGAGGGCCGGATCCACTTTGCGGGCAATGTGGAGGCCAGGGAGGCGGTCCTTGGGGCGGTGGACGTGATCGTCTGCGACGGCTACTCGGGCAATATCTTCCTTAAGACTTTGGAGGGGACTGCCATCTATCTTTCCAAACAGATAAAGGGGATGTTCAAAAAGAATCCCCTGACCAAGCTGGCCGCCCTTCTGGTCTCCGGCGGACTTCGGGATTTTAAGAAGCTGATGGATTCCAGGGAGGTGGGAGGCACCCCTCTCATCGGTATCGCAAAGCCTGTGGTCAAGGCCCACGGCTCCTCCGACGGCTATGCCATCAAAAACGCCATCGCCCAGGCCCAGAAATTCGCCGCCTCCGGGATCATCGAGAGCATTACCGCCAACGTGGAATACATGCGCTTGCCTACGGGGACCAAGACCGCAGAGGAATGATACCATGACCCTGCAAATGCTGGAATACTTCATCGCCGTGGCCCAGTACCGGAATTTTACCAAGGCGGCCCAGGCCTGCCTTGTGACCCAGCCCGCCCTGAGCCGGGCCATCCGGGCATTGGAGGAGGAACTGGACTGTATCCTTCTGGTCCGCTCCGGACGGACGGCCACTCTGACGCCGGAGGGGGAAGTCTGTCTTGCCGAGGCCCGGCGGGTGCTGAAAGCCTGCGATGAACTGACCCAGCGGGTCCGGGAGACGGGATGGACAAACAAACAACCTCTTCGGGTGGGTTACATCATTGCCAGCGGCCTGAACACCTTTTTGCGCTATTTGGAGAAGAAGTGTCTGGAGGGACCGCCCTTTTTTCTGGAAACGGTGTACGGAGATACGGGGAAGGTCAAGAAAGACCTTCTTTCAGGAGAGTTGGACGCCGCCGTTTTGCCCCTGCCCTGCGTGACGGATCTGGCGGGGGTGGAGTGGGGCGAGTTTATGCGCAGCGGCCTTTACGCCATCGTCCATAAAAATAACGCTCTCTATGAGCGCAAGAGCCTGACGATGGCGGAGTTAAAGGATCAGAATTTTATTATGTGGTCCAAAAAGGATATGCCCTTTATCTATGCAGAGGAGGTCTATGCCTGCCGGAAGGCGGGCTTTACCCCGCGTATTGTGGGGGAGGCGGAGAAGATGGGGGATATGATGGCCCAGGTAGCCTTTTATAACGGGATAGGGCTGACCAACCTTTCCACTGCCATGACCTATTCCGGGGAAAATCATTTTATCCCGATCACAGACAGCCCGGAACGTTTTGGCCTGCTTTGCGTTTGGAGGGAGAAAGCCGTTTCTCCCCAACTGGAGTTGCTGAAGGATCTATTGGGGCGACCGGAAAAAGCATAAAAATAAATTATAGTTTGCCCCGCCGGAATGCTGAATTGGCATTTCCGGCGGGGATTTTTTTGTGGTACTATTTTCACATACAGGTTGTTTGCAAAATCACAAACAGCCAAAAGAAAGGAAGAGAGTTATGAAAAAAAGGATCGCCGCTCTGGCCTTGGCCTTCGCCATGGTCATGGGCCCCGCAGCCGTGGCAGCCGGCGGAGCAAAGACCATCTCGGTCACGCCCATGGACATGACCATCAACGGTCAGGCTGTCACCCCCCTGAAGTCCGACGGGACCCCCGCTGAGGTATTCGCCTATGACGGGGCCACCTATGTGCCCCTTCGCTATCTCAGCGAACTGCTGGGGATCAAGGTGGAGTGGGACAAGAACGCTCCCAATACTGCTAAGCTGGTCATGGACAAGACCGCCGGAGCCTATAAGGCCGGTACCTACAGCGCCACCGTGCCCGGTATGCACGGGCCTATGACGGTGGCCGTCACCCTCTCCGCCGACAGGATCGAAAAGGTGGAGGTGACCAGCAACGTGGAGACTCCGGGTCTTATTGACTGGCCTGTGTCCATTATTCCTCAGGAGATCGTGGACAACCAGTCCCTGGCGGTGGATACGGTGACCGGCGTCACCATGTCCAGCCGGGCCATCCTGAACGGTGTGGAGACCGCCCTGAAGGATGCGGGGGTGGATGTTTCCGCCCTGAAGACCCCCCTCCAGAAGGAGAAGGCCAAGGATGCTGAGTACACCGCCGACGTGATCATCGTGGGCGGCGGCGGAGCCGGTATGGCCGCCGCCATCGCTGCCACCGACGAGGGCTCCAGCGTGGTCCTCATTGAGAAGACCGGCTTCCTGGGCGGCAACTCCATCGTCTCCGGCGGCATTTTCAACTGCCCCGACCCCGATATGCAGGATAACGCCGATATCACCAGCAGCCTGGATTCCCTTATTGAGGACGCTCTGGCCGAGAAGCCGGTCAGCGACCTCCATGCCCAGGTCCAGGCCACGGTGAAGAAGCAGTTTGAGGCATACAAGAAGACCGATAAGCACGTCTTTGACAGCCCTGAGTGGTTTGCCCTCCAGACCTGGAACGGCGGAGATAAGGTAGGCGATCTGGATATGCTCCTGACCTACGCCGAGCGCGCCTATCCCGCCCTGGAGTGGCTGGAGGGGATGGGAATGCAGTTTGCCGACAAGATCAACTCCGCCAGCGGCTCCCTCTATATGCGTACCCACACCTCCGTTATGCCCAACGGTACCGGCTACTTCAAGGCCTTCCGGGAGACTCTGGCTGGCCGGGGAGACCTCTATACCCAGTTGATGGATACCGAGGCCAAGAGCCTTATCATGGACGGCGACAAGGTGGTGGGCGTCAACGCCGTGGGCAAGGACGGCAACGCCGTGACCCTCCACGCCAACAAGGGCGTCATCCTGGCTACCGGCGGCTTTGCGGGCAACGTGGAACTGCGCCAGCAATACTGTGAGAGCGAGAAGTGGCCTGACCTGAGCGCCAAGGTCATCACCACCAACATGCCCGGCGTCACCGGAGACGGCATCTTTATGGCTCAGGCGGCGGGAGCCAACCTCATCAACATGGACCAGATCCAGCTGCTGCCTTACGCCAACCCCTGGACCGGCGCCACCTCCGACATTACTTTGACCTACAGCGCCTCCATGTATATCAATAAGAACGGCGAGCGCTTTGTTCGGGAGGACGGCCGCCGGGACGAAATGTCCCTGGGTATCATTGCCCAGCCCGACGGCCTGATGTATCAACTCTTCAGCGCCGATGCGGTGCCCGATCCCAAGACCGGAAAGACCCTGGGAGATAAGATGGTCTCCTACTATCTGGACAACCATCTGGCCGGCTATGTCCAGGCCGATACCCTGGAGGGTCTGGCCGAGATCCTGGAGATGGATCCCGCCGTCCTTCAGAAGACGGTGGATGACTTCAACTCCTACGTTCGGGGCGAGGCCGAGGATCCCTGTGGCCGTGTGACCTGGACCAAGGAGCTGCTTACCGGTCCATGGTACGCCTATCCCCGGAAGCCGGCGGCCCACCACACCATGGGCGGCGTGGACATCGACCAGCAGGCCCACGCCCTGCGCGCCGACGGCTCTGTTGTCGAAGGCCTCTACTGTGCCGGTGAGATCACCGGTAACCTCCACGGCGCCAACCGCCTGGGCGGCAACGCCATCGTGGACTTCTGCGTGTTCGGCCGGGAGGCCGGCGCCAACGCCGCCAAGGGCAAATAAGCGTTTTCTCTCCTTTTCACTTGATAGGCAAAAGACCCGGAAACAAGGTTTTCCGGGTCTTTTGCCGTCTATGGCATCCTTTGTCGAATGGAGAGGAAGAAGAAAAATTTTGATTTTCCCCCTTGACAGAGCGGAAGATATTGCCTATTATCATAATGAAATTCCCCCCTGTCTGAAGGGGGAAAAGACCCTGAAGATAGGAGCGATCCCATATGACCTTTGAACGTTTGGTAAAGCTGCTCTCCGAGCAGTTCGGCCTGGAGGCGGAGGATATCACTGAGGACACCGGCTTTGAGGAGTTGGGCGCAGATTCGGTGGATCTGGTGGAACTTTCCATGAACCTGGAAGAGGAGTTCGGCATTGAGGAGATGGGGGAGGAGGACATCGCTTCCATCCACAATGTGGGAGATCTGGTGAACTACCTCCAGAAGAAGCTGGGCGAGTGATGGAGAG
>CANOHR010000099.1 GCA_947565875.1 uncultured Pseudoflavonifractor sp. | reverse complement strand
GAAAGGTGAGCATAGTTGTATCCGGCAGCTATTCTTGCGGATCGAAGGTAGGGACCTATTATGTTTGACTGATCCATATACTTCACCTCAAGTCCATTTTAACCCATGACCTGCCAATTGCCTATACTCTATATTTAGACTATAATAGCAAAAAGACCGGGCCGGAAGCGTTTGCTGCTTCCGGCCCGGTCCCTTTTCCTATTTTTACAGTTTTTACAGTTTTTCCAGTTCCTCCAGCCACAGCGTTGCCATTGCGTCGGAGGGCATTCGCCAGTCGCCGCGGGGGGAAAGGCTGACGGGGCCCACCTTGGGGCCGTCAGGGACGCAGGAACGCTTGAACTGCTGGGAGAAGAAGCGGCGGTAGAAATTTTTCAGCCATTTCAAAAGAACGTCACGGCTGTAGCGTCCTTCAAAAGCCCTCTCCGCCAGCCGGAGGATCTTCCGGGGCGGGAAGCCCCAGCGGATGGCGTAGTAGAGGTAGAAGTCGTGGAGTTCGTAGGGCCCTACGATGTCCTCGGTGACCTGGGAGATATCTTCCCCGGTGGGGGGGAGAAGCTCGGGGGAGACGGGGGTATCCAGAATGTCCCGGAGAACGGCGGACAGGGCGGGGTCTGTTTTCTCTTCGCTCTGGGCTACCCAGGCTACCAGATGACGGACCAGGGTCTTGGGGATGGAGGCGTTGACGGCGTACATGCTCATGTGGTCTCCATTGTAGGTACACCAGCCCAAGGCCAGTTCAGAGAGGTCGCCGGTACCGATGACCAGTCCGCCCTGCTGGTTGGCAAGGTCCATAAGCACCTGGGTCCGCTCCCGGGCCTGGGCATTTTCAAAGGCCGCGTCCTGGTTTTCCATATCCTGGCCAATATCCTGAAAGTGCTGTCTGACGGCCTGGGAGATATCCACCGTTTTGAAGGCGGCCCCTATCCGCTCCGCCAGGATCTCCGCGTTGGAGCGGGTCCGCCTGGTGGTGCCGAAGCAGGGCATGGTAACGGCCAGGATATCCCGCCTGTCCCGGAGCAGCATATCATAGGCTCTGGCGGCAATGAGAAGGGCCAGGGTGGAATCCAGTCCGCCGGAAAGGCCGATAACGGCGGTTTTGACCTTGGTATGCTCCAGCCGCTTTTTCAGTCCCAGCGCGGCGATGGTCAGGGCATCCTTACAGGTTTGGGCCAGAGCTTCCGGCTCTGAGGGAAAAAAGGGAGTGGGGGAGACGGAACGGGTCAGGGGAGCGGGGACGGGATCCAAAGTCAGGGGGCAGGTGTAGAGGCCGTGGGTCAAGACGTCCTCCCGCAGTTCCTGACGGGGAAAGGTGTTTTTCCTCCGCCGCTCGTAGGCCAGTCGGTCTACGTCGATCTCTGAGACGACAAGCCCGGTCTCAAAACGGCGCTCGTTGAGAATAGCGCCGTCCTCGGCGATCATATTGTGGCCGGAAAAGACAAGGTCGGTGGTGGATTCCCCCTCCCCGGCGCTGGAGTAGATATACCCGCAGCAAAGACGGGTGGACTGTCCGGCGATAAGGTCCCGGCGGCGCTGGGCTTTGCCTGTCTCCTCATCGGAGGCGGAAAGGTTCAGGATCAGAGTGGCGCCCAAAGCGGCCAGATGGGAGGAGGGAGGAGTGACTGCCCACAGATCCTCGCAGATCTCTACGCCAACGGTCAGATTGGGCATGGACCGGATCCGGAAAAGCTGGGCGCTTCCCAGAGGGGCCTGCTGTCCGCAGAAGGTACAGCGGTAAGTCATATCCAGGGAGCCGGGGGCGAACCAGCGCCCCTCGCAAAATTCACCGTAGTTGGGGATATGAGTCTTGGGGACCAGTCCCAGGATCTTTCCTTTGTGTATAACAGCAGCGCAATTATACAATTTGTTTTCACTTTGGAGGGGGAGACCAACGGCGGTAAGCATGTCCAGGTCCCTTGTCTGCTCCAGAATAAGACCAAGTCCCTCCTCAGCGCCACGGGGCAAAATGCTTTGGGAAAACAGGTCGCCACAGGTGTAGCCGGTGAGGCACAGTTCAGGAAGACACAGGATCTTGACGGCATGGGCCGCCGCCTCGCGCATCAGTTCTACGATCTGCCGGGCGTTGTGGGCGCAGTCGGCTACCCTGATCTTGGGGGTGCCTGCGGCTACCTTGATAAAACCGTCTTGCATAGGAACGTCTCCTTTTGGTATATTGGGGCGGGGGCGGCGGGAGCAAGTTCCCGCCCTATAAGATCTTTCCTGATTTGGGTCTTTCCTATTTTACCCCGAATTTTTTGAAAACGCAAGTGACCCCAAAAGCCCCCGACCAAAGGTCGGGGGCTTTTGGGGTGTGTGTTGTTTTGGAGAGAATAGAGAGAGATGGGAGGAATGTTTTATGTTCTTCCTGTGTCCATCCATACCATACCAAAGAATTACGGCTAAACTTTGACGGAAGTGTGAATAAAATGTAAATCTCAACAATTTTTATAGGGGATCGGAATGGTGGAAATGCCTTGATTTTCCTACGGGGAAGTGATAAAATACCGCTGTATGCAAAGAAAAAGGAGATGGTAAGGGTGACAAGGGACGAGGCCTTTGAGTTTTTGGACCGGACGGCCAGAGGCGTCGCGGAAATGTTCGGCCCTGCCTGTGAGACCCTGGTGCAGGATATGGGCGACACGACTCACCCCATCCTCTCCATTTACAACGGTCAGGTCTCCGGCCGGGAGGTGGGTTCCACCCAGGATATCCTGGGTTCAGACAAGGTACTGGATGCGGCTACCCTTTCCAACGATTTTGTGAACCTCTATGCTACCACCCCCTCGGGGGCGCAGGTAAAATCCTCCACCTTTCATCTTCGGGGAGAGGATTTTGACCTGGCATTGGGTATCGACTTTGATTTTACTTCCCTGGCTTACGCCAACCGGACCCTGATGGGACTTATGAGCGCCGACGCCGACCTTCAGAGCGCCCTGTGGAGCGGGGGAGCGGGGCAGCTCTACCAGATCTTTGAGGAGAGCCTTGCCGCCCTGGGAAAGCCGGCAGAGGGGCTGAGCAAAAAGGACCGGATACGTTTGGTGGCTCTGATGGACCAGAAAAACGCGTTCTCCTTCCGAAAGTCGGTGCCCTTTGTGGCCTCCCGGCTGAAGGTATCCCGGTATACAGTCTACAAATATTTGGACGAGTTGGCCGCTGAAAAGGCCGCCGCCCGGAAAGAGTGAGTGTATGGATCTGCAAGCGCGTATCGACAGCTATTTTGACGATCCCGCAGTTCGGAGAGAACTGGTCTCCGCCATCTCCCGGCTGGTGGGCGTTAAAAGCGTGAAGGGGGAGGGCGCCCCCGGCGCTCCCTTTGGCCCCGGACCCAGGGCGGCGCTGGAGGAGGCCCTGAAGCTTTGCGGAGAGATGGGTTTTGACGCCCAAAACTATGATAATTACGTGGGGCTTGCCGATCTGAATGATAAGCCCACCCAGCTTCATATCCTGGGCCATCTGGATGTAGTGGGAGAGGGGACAGGCTGGGATACGGATCCCTATACCTGTGTGGAAAAGGACGGAATGCTCTACGGCCGGGGGGTCAGCGACGACAAGGGGCCGGTGTGCGCCGCTCTTTTCGCTATGAAGGCGGTGCGGGATCTGGGGCTCCCCGTTACAAAAAACGCCAGACTCATTCTGGGTACCGATGAGGAGTCGGGCTCTGAAGATATCGCCTATTACTATGCCAGGGAGCCCTATGCACCCCAGGCATTTACCCCCGACGCGGATTTTCCTGTCATCAACATTGAGAAGGGTCATTATCATCCTGACTTCGGCGCTTCCTGGCCGGCGGTGATGGTGGAGCCCAGGGTCTCGGTACTCAGCGGCGGCTTTCGGGTGAATGTGGTGCCCCCTGAGGCTCAGGCTGAGGTGCTGGGGCTGTCTGCCTCCGACGTGCGGGGATCCTGCGGCGCTGTGGAGGGAAAGTCAGGAGCGGTCTTTACTCTCACCGACATGGTGGGAGGGGTTCGGATCCACTGTACCGGGCGCAATGCCCATGCCGCCAGTCCGGAAGAGGGGATCAACGCCATTTCGGCCCTTCTGGAACTTCTTGCCTCCCTTCCCCTGGCGGAATGTGATTCCACCAGGGCTGTCCGGGCCATGGCCAAGCTGTTTCCCTTTGGGGATACCGCCGGGAAGGCTCTGGGGATCGCCCAGGCCGATCCGGAAAGCGGAGCCCTTACTTTGAATCTGGCGCTGATGACCCTTTCTGAGACGGGCTTTTCCGCCAAATTTGACGCCCGGGTCCCCATCTGCGCCAACGGGGAAAACTGTGCCGGGGTCTGCACGGCAGTCCTGAATGCCCATGGGATCCAGGTGACGGGGGACGACGGGATGACCCATGTCCATGTGGTGGAAGCGGACTCCCCGCTGGTGAAAACGCTTTTGGAGTGCTATGAGACTTATACCGGAGAAAAGGACAGCAAGCCCATCGCCATCGGCGGCGGGACCTATGTTCACGATATTCCCGGCGGGGTAGCTTTTGGATGCGATTTTCCCGGGTTTGAACCCAGAATGCACTCAGCCAACGAGCAGGCGAGCGTGGAGAATCTTTTGAAGTCCGCCAAGATATTTACCCTGGCCATTGCCAGACTGTGCCAGTAAGAGAAATCACCCGGCAAAGGAGAATGGAACCATGAAAGAGTATGGAAAAAGAGGGGCTGCGTTCCTTCTGGCCCTGGTGCTGGGCGTAAGCCTTACCGCCTGCCAGAAGGAGACGGGGGACACCAAGGGCTTTACCGAGCATGACGCGGAGGTCTATGTGGACGGGCTTATGAAGGAGAATTACATGGGCGAGGCCGACGAGGCTTACCTGGAGTTGGTGGGCACCCATGAGGAGGATGTGGAGGCGCTTTACGAAAACGCTCTGGCGCAGGATGCGGAGTATTTTTTCTATATGCATGATATCGACCAT
>CANOHR010000098.1 GCA_947565875.1 uncultured Pseudoflavonifractor sp. | reverse complement strand
TATCCACCGCCAATACGTCCTCATAGGTAGGGATCCTCTGTCCTTCCACGTCCACAGAGGAACTGTCGGCAGGCCAGGAAAGGATCTTGTCCTCTGAAGCGTACCACCGCCAAAGCCGCTCCGGCCCTATAATGGTATGGACCAGAAGCTGGTCGGAAAGTTCCATATCCGCACGGGTCCACTCCCCATCCACCCAGACCTGGGTGGTAGCCGAGACTCCCTCCAACGTTGTGGTGACGACCCGGGAATAACTCTCCAGCCGTTCCATGACGGCGATCACGCTCTGGACCGTCTCAGGCGTTACCTCTACCCGGGCTCCTCCCCCCTGCTCTCTGTCATCCGGTCCCGCCGTATCCTGAGGCTGGGGGGTAGGAAGGGTAATGGTGGCGGTAGGTCCGGCAAAGAGGGGCAGACCAAAGCTGGAAAAAACCGCGACCACGATCACAATGGCCACCAGTCCTACCAGCACACTCCGGTTTCTGCGCTCCATGCTTCGCCCCCCTTCCCCTGTTTATACCTGAAATTCCTCCGGCCCCGTCTCCCGAAGGCCAAAGGTATATTCGATGGCGTCGGCGATCCGTTGGCATGCTCCACCGTCCCCGTATGGGTTGACGGCATGGGCCATAGCATTGTAGGCGGAGCGGTCGCAAATCAGCTGAGCGCCCAGAGTAAAGATCTCCTCTTCATCGGTACCCGCCAACTTCACAGTCCCTGCTGCCACCGCCTCGGGCCGCTCAGTCTCCCGGCGGAGGACAAGCACAGGCTTGCCCAGAGCAGGAGCCTCCTCCTGAAGCCCGCCGGAATCAGTCATCACAAAACTGCACCGGGCCATAAGATTGTGCATCTCCTCCACGTCTATGGGATCGATAAGATGGATCCGCTCGTGGCCTCCCAGGTACTTCCCCGCCGCCTCCCGGACCACCGGGCTCAGGTGGACCGGGTAGACAAGTTCCACCTGGGGATGGACCTCTACCAGGCGGCGAAGGGCGGTCATAATATTCTTCATAGGCTCCCCATAGTTTTCCCGCCGGTGGCAGGTCACCAGGATCACCGTTTTATTCTCATAATCCAGGTGGTTCAGAAGCTCCGTGGGGAAGGTAAAATCGGGCCGTACGGTGGTGGACATGGCGTCGATGACCGTGTTGCCCGTGAGGAATACCCCCTTAGTGATCCCCTCCCGGCGTAAATTGTCCCGGTTGGCTGTGGTGGGACTGAAATGGAGATCGGCCAGATCCCCCACCAGAGTGCGGTTCATCTCCTCAGGAAAGGGAGAATACTTGTCATAGGTACGAAGGCCCGCCTCCACATGACCTACCTTGATCTGACTATAGAAAGCGGCCAGGGCGGCGGAGAAGGCGGTGGTGGTGTCCCCATGGACCAGCACCAGGTCGGGACGCGCCTGCTGAAAGACCTTCTCCAACCCCAGCAGGCATTTGGTGGTGATGGTGGAGAGAGTCTGCCCCGGCTCCATGATGTTCAGGTCATAGTCGGGTGTAATGTGAAAAATATTCAATACGCTGTCCAGCATCTCCCGGTGCTGAGCGGTAACACAGCAAAGGCTTTCGATCCCCTCCCGCTTATCCAGCGTCTTCACCAGCGGAGCCATTTTGATGGCCTCGGGCCGTGTACCGAAAATGGACATGATACGGATCTTTTTCACCTGTCCTCATCCTCCCCCCGGACACCCCGGCGAGGCCGGTGGGCTCCGTAATATACGCTGAGGGCCACCGCCCCCGCAATGCAGAACGCAAACAGCAACAACATGGCCTTCACCGCCCCGCTGGTGGTAAGCACCACGGCGGAAAGGCCCAGAATGGCGGTGATGACATACAGCACCGCCACCGCCTGCTTCTGGGAAAAGCCCATATCGATGAGCCGGTGGTGGACATGGCTCCGGTCGGCATGCATGGGGCTTTGACCGTGGGCGATCCGGCGGATAAAGGCGAAACAGGTATCAAAGATGGGAAGGCCAAAGAGGAGGAAGGGCACCACGAAGGAGATAAGGGTATACATCTTGAAGAGGCCCTGGACCGAGATCACCGCCAGAATGTATCCCAAAAAGGTGGAACCTGTGTCTCCCATAAAGATCTTGGCAGGGTTCATATTGTATGGGAGAAAGCCCAGGCACCCTCCCGCCAGGGCCGCCACCAGAAGGGCTACGGTGGGCTCCCCCAGGAGAAGGGCAATGACCAGCAATGTCAGGGAACTGATGGAACTGACGCCGCAGGCAAGGCCGTCCAGACCGTCGATCAGATTGACGGCATTGGTCATGGCTACGATCCACAGGACGGTAACGGGAATGGAGAGAAACCCCAATCTCCAATAGGGATCGGAGGAAAAAATGTTGGGGTTGGAGAGATACTCGATCACATTGCCCGTCAATACGGCGATAAGGGCGGCAAAAAGCTGGACTCCCAGCTTGAACTTGGCCCGCAGGTCATAGATATCGTCAAAAACCCCCAACACCACAATGATCACCGCCCCCAAAAGGGCCCCCTGGAGTTGAGTGGTCATGGGGACAAAGATCAAAACGCTGAGAAGAAAACCCAAAACAATGGCAAGGCCCCCCATCCGGGGAACGGGGTTGGAATGCATCCGCCGCTCCGGGTCTTTGTCTTTTCTGGGGTCGTCCACCGCTCCCATCCTCACTGCCAGGTTCCGCACCACGGGGGTAAGGATCAAAGCAATGAGAAAGGCCACGCCCAACGCAGCCGCCACCCGACCGATCAGTTCCAATGAAATAGGCATTTTTTATTTCTCCTTGGTGTTGATGAACGCAAGGCTCTTCCAGCGGACCGCCGGCTAGCCTACCCTTAGCGCTTCAGCGCTTAGGGGGGCGAGTGCAGAGCAAGGCGGTCCCTACAAGACCATACTGTTCTATGGATGGATCTCCGCTTTAGCGGGGCAGGAAGCCCACCTTCTTGTAGACCTTGCGGAGGGTCTTGTTTGCCACATAGCCCGCCTTTTCCGCACCGGCGCGGTAGACGCTCTCCAGATAGGCCTTGTCGGCAAGAAGACACTCGGTCTCCTCCCGGATAGGTCGCAGGCATTCCACCACCGCCTCGCCCACGGCGGGCTTAAAGGCGCCGTAGCCCTTGCCGTCAAACTCCTTCTCAATCTCCTCGTATGTCTTACCTGTAGCCGAGGCATAGATCTGCATGAGGTTTGCCACTCCAGGCTTTTCCTCGGGGGCATAGCGGACACAGCGCTCAACGTCGCTGTCGGTGACCGCTCGCTTGAACTTGCGCATAATGTCCTCGGGCTTATCCATAAGAAACACGCAGCCCTCAGGCTGGGACTTGGACATTTTCTTCTCCGGGGTGGAAAGGCTCATGATCCGGGCCCCTACCTTGGCGATGTATGGCTCAGGGACCTTGAACACATCGCCATAGACGCCATTGAAGCGGTTGGCAATATCCCGGCAAATTTCCACATGCTGGCGCTGATCCTCCCCCACGGGGACAAAATCGGGCTGGTAGATGAGAATATCCGCAGCCATGAGGACCGGGTAGGTAAACAGACCCGCGTTGATGTTGTCCGCGTTCCGGGCGGATTTGTCCTTGAATTGGGTCATACGGGAAAGCTCCCCAAACATGGTGTAGCAATCCAGCACCCAAGCAAGCTGGCTATGGGCGGGAACGTGGGACTGAATAAAGAGGGTACACTTCTCCGGGTCCAGGCCACAGGCGATATAGCTGGCCAGAAGAGTCAGCACCCGGCGGCGCAGTTCAGCCGGTTCCTGCCGGACCGTGATAGTATGCAGGTCAGCCAGAAAGAAATAGCAGTCAAACTCCTCAATCATCTCCGGCCAGTGACGCAGAGGGCCCAGATAATTACCGATGTGCAACTCCCCGCTGGGCTGTATGCCTGAAAGCATGACTTTTTTCTCATTTTCCATGGTCGCTCACTCCTTTTAAGGTATACGGACCCATGTTGTTTTATCATACCACATTCTCCCCCGCTTGACAAGTTCTTCCCCGCCCGATACAATAAGGATACCAGTCCTTATTGTAGGAGGAATTCTGTATGGATATGACATGGTTTGACGAGATGGAGCGGCGCATCCCCACCGGGGGCGTCCGCACCCGGTTTGCCCCCTCCCCCACGGGGTATATGCATGTGGGAAATCTCCGTACCGCTCTCTATACCTGGCTCATCGCCCGGCACAACAAGGGTACCTTTATCCTTCGGATCGAGGATACCGACCAGGGCCGTCTGGTGGAGGGCGCTACCGATGTGATCTATAACACTCTGAAGGAATGCGGCCTTACTTGGGATGAGGGCCCCGATGTGGGAGGTCCTGTGGGACCTTACATCCAGACCCAGCGGCGGGACCTCTATGGAAAGTATGCCCAGCTTTTGGTGGAGAAGGGCCACGCCTACTACTGCTTCTGCGACAAGGCCGAGTCTGCTGAGGACTCCGGGGATTTTACAAAGGAAGCAGATCCCTGCCGCTCCCTCTCTTTGGAGGAGGCCAAGGCCAGAGTGGCCGCCGGGGAACCCTATGTGATCCGCCAGCGGATCCCCCAGGGGGGCCAGACCACCTTCCACGACGCCATCTTTGGCGCCATCACCGTGGACAACGATACCCTGGATGACCAGGTACTTTTAAAACGGGACGGCCTTCCCACCTACAATTTTGCCAACGTGGTGGACGACCATCTCATGGGCATTACCCACGTGGTCCGGGGCAGCGAGTACCTCTCCTCCGCCCCCAAGTATAACCTTCTCTACGAGGGTTTTGGCTGGGTGGTCCCCGAGTATATCCATTGCTCCCCCGTTATGCGGGACGCCCACAACAAGATGTCCAAGCGCCACGGAGACCCCTCCTATGAGGACCTGAAGGAGCAGGGCTACCTGACGGGGGCCATCCTCAACTATGTGACGCTGCTGGGCTGGGCCCCCAAGGGAGAAAACTCAGAGCGGGAATTCTTTACCCTTTCTGAACTGGCGGAGATCTTTGAATTG
>CANOHR010000097.1 GCA_947565875.1 uncultured Pseudoflavonifractor sp. | reverse complement strand
TCTTTTTGCCCCCCAGGGCCCGCCGTGCTTCCTCCACACAGGACCACTCCACCAGGTCATAAATGTCCTTGAAGTGGTAGTAGAAGGTCATGCGGTTCACGCCGCAATCCTCCGTAACATCGCTGATGGTGATCTTGGTCAGAGGCTTTTGCAGAAGAAGCCGCTTAAGAGAGGCTTCCAGGGCGTGTTTGGTGATCTCAGACATAAGGAAGATCCTCCTTTCTCACGTACTTACGCTTCGATATCCACCACCCGCACATACCGCCGGAGGGGGTATTCCCCGTCGTGGGCCTCTCCGGGGAAGGAGGCGGACAGAGTCCCCGCTCTTGTGATCCGGGTGAGCCCCGCCTGGGCCAGAAGGGCGGTGAGCGTTTCCCGCCGTTCCGGGGCACAGATAAGGCCTGCGGTCTGCAATGTTCCCTTTTGGCGGCGGAGGGTGGGCAGCAGCTTCTCCCGGGGAAGGCATTTGACCAGCACGTTTCCCTCCATGGGAGAAAGCTCCAGCTCCCTGTCGGGCCGGAAGAGGACCGAGCAGCCCCTGCCCCGGAAAAGAGCCTCCCCCTCCAAGCGGCCCTCCACGGTCCGTTCCAGAAGAGCGGTGTAGCCGCTGAGGGTGGCCTGAGCCCCGGCGCCGGGGCCGGGACGCTTTGCCGCCGCAGCCTCCAGGTAGGGAAGGAACTCCCGGCAAAAGGCCGCCCCCTCCTCCCGGCTTTCCGTATCCAGAAAGATGACCTGGCAGGAGGAGCAGAGCCTTTGGCCTGTCCTGACGATATGCTCCGCCAGGGCGGAAAGCTCTTTTTCCTTCTCCTCATAGCCGGAGAGGTAGGCAAAGCTGAGCCGGTGTCCCCACTCCATCAGCTTGCACCCGGCTCCGGCCAGGCTTCGGGCCGCCTTGATGGCTCCGTCCCCGCCCCAGGTGACCACGCCGTCGGCCAGGGAGGCCAGGGCTTTCATATCCGCCGCCTTTGAGGGGAGTTCAAAGGCGTAAATATAGGGAGCCAGCTGGGGCTCCTGCTTTGTCAGCAGTTGAAAGGCGGCCAAAGACAGGCCCTTGTCGGATCGGGGCAGCTTCAGAAGGTTCACGTTGCCGGTGAGAAGTCCCTCCAGCACGGTGTAGACCGGAAGGCCCGGCATATTGCCGGGGGCAATGTGGAAAAGGGTCCCCAGGGGCAGAAGCCGGGCGGCGGTCCTGGAAAAGGTCCTGTCCCCAAAGCCCTCCGGGCCCAATTCGGCGGAGAGCTTGGTCTCCAGAGTCTCCCGGCGGAGAAGGGGAAGAAGCTCCTCCAGCGTTACCCCGGCGGGGAGAAACCGGTGGAGAAGAGCGTCAAATTCCCCGGTGGCCAGCCGCTTTCCCAAAGCGTCCACAGCCTCTATGACGGTCTCCGCCCGGAGGGGCGGGGATGCGCGAAGGGCGTTGATCTCGTCCTCCAATCTGCCCAAAAGATCCTTTCGTTCCGAGTCGGGCAGCAGAGTTCCCTTGGCAAAGATCAAAAGGCTTCCCCCTTTCCCAATAATTCGGCGGCTCCGGCGGCGCAGGTCTGGATATCGGCCATGCCTACCCGGCCCAGAATGGTGAGGTAGGGGCTTCGGATGCCGCAGGGGCACTCTTCCCCCGGCGTCAGGTACCCCAGGTCGTCGGTCATGACGCTGAGGGTGGGAGTGGCGGTCATAAGAGGGGAGATGAGGTTCACAAGCCCCGCCCTCCCCATGGGAAGAGGCTCCAACGTATCCGGGTCCCGTATGAGGACCCTGGCGTAGATGGGGATATGGAAATGGTGTTTTTCGCAGGTGTTATAAAAAACCGGGTGCTCCACCGCCCCGAAAAGCTCGTTGACATTCTCCTCGGGGATCCCCAGTACCTTCTCCGCCAGGGCGTAGAGGGTGCCCTTGTCCACCTCCTGGCGGGCGTGTTGCTTCCAGCCCCCCGCCAGGATGATCCGGGAGCCCTTGGGGAGCTTTACCTGAAGCCCCAGTTCCTCCATCCGCTGAAGGCCGAACCACAGGTAGGAAGGAAAGCCGATGACCCGTGTGGGGAAGGGGGAGCCCTCCAGCCGTTTGAGGGACCTTGCCACGGCGTCCAGGTCAGGGACGTAGGCGCCCTCCACCATATTGAGGGCGTAGGTCCGGCTCAGAGGGGGAGAAAAGTGGGTGAGGCCGAACATGGTCCGGGTGACCCCGGTATGGTTCGACTTATGGGGCTTATAGCCCAGGATCACGCAGTGGGCAGGCTTTGGTGAGACCAGGTGGTGCCGAAAGCCCAGGTTCACCACCATGGGAGCCTCGGCCAGAATGCAGCCCCAGTCAAAGCCGATGCGGCTATATTTTCCGCTGGTCCCCGAGGAGGTGACCTTCATGGCCATGCGCCATTCCGGGATGGAGAAAAGGGTCTTCCGCTTAAAGAAAAGAGTGGGGAGCACGGGGATCCGGGCCAGGTCCTCCATGGTCCGCAACTGCTCCGGGGCAAAGCCCAGATGGCGGCAGACGGCGGCGTAACCGGGGCAATGCCTGATATGGTAGGCACAGTTATCCCGACAGGCGCGGAGAAAGGCCCTGTCGGAGCCGGGAAGGTCATAGGGGCGAAGACGCCAGAACAGACGCTGTCTGCTGAACATGTAGAGACCCCCTTTCCACTATTTTTATTTATAGTATCATACTAAAAAGAAAAAAGCCAGAAATCTATTTTGAGAAAAGGAAGATACCCCTCTTGGGTCATAACTTTAGAAAAATGTCAAGATGCACAAAGGGAACGGAAAAAAGCAAAACAATATTGAAAAAAGTGCTGTATTATGCTATTATAATAAAATCAAAGTCCCTAGGGGCTTTTTGTTCCGGGTATACCCGGAACGAAGACCTGTCAAGGCTCAATGAGGGAAAGCTGAGCAGGAAGGGCCGAAAAAGCCGCTGGGGGAGCCCCGGAACGTTACCCAAGGGAACAAGTAAGGAGGAAGATGTATGAAAAAACGGCTGCTATCTTTGGTATTGGCGGTAGTGATGATCCTGTCGCTGCTGCCCTCCGCCGCCTTCGCGGCAGAGGGGGACGCCGCCGATGAGACCGTCCTGGACGGTCCCGTGGTGGAGGTCGCCGATCCGGAAGACAAAAATGAGCCCGGCGAGATCCCGAATGAGGGGGATACGCAGGAGCCTGAGGAGACCGAGGCTCCCGAAGAGTCTCAGGAGCCCGAAGAGACTGAGGTTCCTGAGGAGACTCAAGATCCTGCGGAGACTCAAGATCCTGCGGAGACCGAGGCTCCTGAAGAGCCTCAGGAACCCGAGGAGTCTGAGGAACCTGAGGGATCCAAGGAGCCGGAAGAGACTGAGGCCCCCGAGGAAACCGAGGAGCCTGAGGTTCCCGGCGAAGAGGGGGACCCCGATGAAGCTGTGCCTCCTGTAATAGGGGAGGAGCTTCTGGAGGAAGAGATAGCATTGATGTCCCTGGAGCCCCGGGCGCTTGCGGACATTGAAGCGACCGAGGGCGATATTGCCGCTACGCCTTTGGGCAACCTGGTCCGTCCCCTGCCCAGCGAGGGCGTGACTGTTACGGCTACGGCTGATTCACAAGAGGTTGCCGCTGTTCCTGCGTCCGGCGCCATCGACGGCGGCTTCACCGGGAATAACCGCTGGAGCAGTGCCGTAAGCAGCAATCCCCACTGGCTTCAGGTCGATCTGGGAGCCCAGAGGGCTGTTTCCGTGATCAAGATCTACTGGGAGCGGGACAATGTGGTCAAGTATACCGTTGAGGGGTCCCAGGACGGATCAACCTGGACACAGTTGTTTGCCCAGACCGAGCGGTATACCGGCCAAACGACCCGGGTCATTGAATTGGATACACCGGTGAAGGTACGGTATCTTAAAATCACTACCACCGAACACGTGAGTTCAGGTCAAAAATATGACGGAACTACTGTTTCTTGGAATGCAGTCAGTATTATGGAGGTGGAGGCGTACCGCAATGCCGCCGCCGTGCCTGTAGATCCCACGTCTGTGGCCAGTGCGGTGGAGTTGGCTGTACAAAATGGCAAGGTAGTCATGGATACCACCGCTACGGATGAACTGGCGGGAGACTGGGATTTTGATATTTCCTTTGCCGCCAACCTGGAGCAGGTGGTGGGGGCCGATGGCACCATCTACACTCCCTTGGTGAATACCAGGGTGGAATTTGACGTGACAGTGGAGCGGACATTTGACGGGGTGAAGGCTTCTACGCCGGGCGGCGCCCCCATTGTCCTGACCATCCCTGGGGAGCATGTGGCCAACATGGGCAACGCCAAACCCAAGGTGATCCCCGAGATCATGGAGTGGTATTCCTCCACGGCCCAAAAGGGACAGAACTATACCCTGACAGGGGGCAGCAGGATCGTGGCCCCTGCCTCTTTGACCGACGTAGCCAACGAAGTAAAAGCGGATATCAAGGACCTGTTTGGCTTTGAGCTTTCTGTTGTGTCCTCCGGAGCCGGAGCCGGGGACATTGAACTGGTGCTGGACGCCTCCAAGGCCAACGAGGGCTTTGACGACGAGACCTATCTGATGGAGGTCACCGACAAGGTGGTCATTACCGGCGCCCACGCTACCGGCGTTTACTGGGGCACCCGTTCAGCACTGCAGGCACTGAAGCTTTCCGGCGGAAAGAACACCATTCCCCAGGGCACGGCACGGGATTACCCCGAGTTCCGCCTGCGCGGCTATGTGATGGATGTGGGCCGTAAGCCTGTGTCTATGGATATGCTCTATGACATTGTAAAGAACATGGCCTGGTATAAGCTCAACGACTTTCATGTTCACCTCAATGACAACCTGATCCAGATTGAGAGATATGGATATACCAACAACAATTGTACACAGGAGCAATACGACGAGGGCAACCGGGCCTATGCCGGATTCCGTCTGGAGAGTTCCCTTAAGGAGGAGACGGGTGCGAATCCTCTTGCCTCAAGGGATTTTCACTACACCAAGGCAGAATTTTCCCAATTTATTACCGACAGTG
>CANOHR010000096.1 GCA_947565875.1 uncultured Pseudoflavonifractor sp. | reverse complement strand
CTCCACGGCAAAGGCAATGAGATCCCCTATTATGTGACCAATGAGGGAGTCTCCAATTATAATGAGGTCCTTCCTGCCCTCTGTCAGGAAAAAAAGGTACGGCTGCTGGATATCCCCGACGGTCTGCAAACGGAGGAGGGGGAAACTCCAGCCGACCTTTCCGCCGACGGTGTCCATTTTAAAAAAGAGGGCTACCGCCTGTGGCTGGACTATCTTATTACCCACACCGGGCAATGACCACCTTTCTCATTTTTTATCTTAGGAGGATATGTCCCATGAAAAAGCTGCTTTCCGGCCTCCTTCTTTTTTCCCTCTGCCTGTCCCTGGCCTCCTGCGGAAAGAAAGAGACGCCCTTTTCCCCCGCCCAGGACGCTGCCGCCCTGCTGGACGCTCCGGGGGCCTTTTCCTCCCCCCTGACCCAGATCGACCAGTCCACCGCCTGCGTCCTTTACGGCATTGACGAGGGCACTGTTACGGAAAGCGCTGTCTACGGTTCCACTACCGGCGCCGAGGAGTTGGCCATTTTTGCTTTCTCCTCCGAGGAGGACGCCCAGGCGGCCCAGGCCCAGCTTCAATACCGGGTGGAGGACCGGACGGAGGAACTGCGGGATTATCTTCCCAGCGAACTTCCCAAACTGGAGCAGGCCCTTGTCCAGATCCGGGGCTCTTCCGTCCTTTTGGTGGTGGCCGCCGATCAAGGCCCGGTCAACGACTTTTTAGAGGGCTGAGTCATGCGGTCTTTTCGTCTTTGTCCACTGGCCCTGCTTTTGGCCGTGACCCTATCCTTGCCGGGGCAAGCCGCCCCTTTGTCCAACCGGCGGGTCCTTCCTTCCGTGGTAGACCCGCCCACAGTCTTTGACTCTCCCCTTCCCGCCTCCCGTCCCGTCTCCGCCGATTGGTTTTCCGACGCCGTTTTCATTGGAGATTCCCGGACAGAGGAGCTTCTTGCCGCGAAGCTGTTTCCCGCTGGACTGGCTCTGACCCAAATGGGGCTCAACGTCCGGGACGTTCGCTCCGACGCCGTCTTCTCCTGGAATGGAGGCCGGGCCACCCTCCGGCAAATGCTGGAGGGTTCCAGCTACAGCAAGGTCTATCTGATGCTGGGCTTTCACGAGGCCTCCTGGATGGATGGAGAGGATTTTTATACGGAATATTCCCTCCTTATCGACGAGTTGCGCTCGATCCTTCCCGGCGTTCCGATCTACCTTCAGACCTTGCTCCCCGTTACGGTTTCCCGCTCCGCTGTTCGCGGCCCGGACAACGCCCTCCTGGCGGAGCAAAACGCCCTTTTAGCCCGTCTGGCCCAAGCCAAACAGGTCTACTTGGTAAGAGTGGACGCTTGTTTTACCGAGACTAACGGTGCTTTGGCCCCCGACCTCAGTTCCGACGGCTTTCATCTCGCCGTTCAAGGCAACGCCCGGTGGTTCCAATATCTTCGCACTCATACCATAGGCTCCTAGGCAAAATGAGACCCCCAACGTTTTGAGAACGTTGGGGGTCTCATTTTTTATCCCTCAGGAAGGGGGGAGACCACAGGTTTTCCGTCCCGACCCAGCAGGGGAGTAACTCCGCCGCCGCTGCCACTCCAAAAATAAAGGTACTGTACTCCCGTGGCATGGTCCAGCCAGATATCAACGCCGCTGAGGCTTCCTTGGGCATAGATCTTCTCAAACCGTTTTTCCGCCATAGCCCGCTCCTCCTTATCTCCGGTATTCAAACTCCAGATTGTAGAGGCAGATAGGATCCCCGTCCTGTATCCCCATCTCCTCCAGCCGGTCGTATAACCCGGACTCCCGCAGCTTCCGCTCAAACCAGTTCCGGGACTCGTAGTCTCCAAAATTCACGTTGGCCATAAGCTGGCGGAGCCAGGGCCCATCCACGATCCAGGTCCCGTCCTCCACGTGTATCTCTACCTCCCCGGAGGTATCCACCTCCGGCGGCCGCTCCACATAGGTGGGCTCGTAGACCGTGATGGGAGGAAGCTCCTGAAGCCGTTTTGCGGCAAACCACATCAGTTCCTTTGTCCCCTGATGGGCGGCGGCAGACAGTTCAAAGAAGGGCATACCCAGCTTCTCCACATGGGCCTTCAGCGCCTCCAACGCGGTCCGGTCCGGAGCGATATCCATCTTGTTCCCCGCCACGATCATGGGCCGGGAGGCAAGCTCGGGGCTATACTGGGAAAGCTCGGCGTTGATGGCCTCAAAATCCTCTACAGGATCCCGGCCCTCGCTTCCCGATACGTCCACCACGTGGATGAGGAGCCTACAGCGGTCGATATGCCGGAGGAAATCGTGGCCCAGTCCCGCCCCCTCGGCGGCCCCCTCGATAATGCCGGGAATATCCGCCAGAACAAAGGAGGTGGTCTCGTCCAGAGCCACCACCCCCAGGTTGGGGGATAAGGTGGTAAAGTGGTAATTGGCGATCTTGGGCTGGGCCCGGGTCACCACGCTTAAAAGGGTGGACTTTCCCACGTTGGGAAAGCCCACCAGCCCCACGTCGGCCAGCAGCTTCAGTTCCAACGTCACATCCCGCTCCTGGCCCGGAAGCCCCGCCTTGGCAAAGTGGGGCGCCTGCCTGGTGGGGGTGGCGAAGTGCTGGTTGCCCCAGCCCCCTCTCCCCCCTCTGCAAAGAAGGAAGGTGTCCTGGCCCGCCATATCGCAGATGATCTCGCCGCTTTCGGTGTCCCGGACCACCGTGCCCCTGGGGACCCGGATATAAAGGTCCTCTCCGTCCTTGCCCGTACAGCGCTTCCCCTGGCCGGGGGCCCCGTCGGGGGCCACATACTTGCGCTTATAGCGAAAATCCATCAGAGTGGACATATGCTCGTCCACCCGGAGCATGATATTGCCTCCCCGGCCCCCGTCGCCCCCATCGGGGCCCCCGGCAGCCACGTATTTCTCCCGGTGAAAGGCCACGGCTCCGCCTCCCCCGGCTCCTGCCCGGACGGTAATACGGGCTTTATCAATAAATCCATTGTTGGCCATTGGACAAACTCCTTCTTTCCGCAGGTACGTTTAAAACTCCAACAGGTTCAGACCGATCTCATCGCTGAATTTCCGGCCGATCCCACCTGTCCAGGTCTGGACAAAAATTTCCGCCGTGGCGCTGATAACGCAGGCTGTCAAGTGGCCCGCGCAGACCTCCCCCTTGGCGGGGTTTCCAAAGGTAATGTGAATATGAAGATAAGGTTCCCCATCCTTGCGGGTAATATTTCCCACCAGGGCGGAAACCTCATATTCCCCCTCCCAGCGCCTGCCGTAGAATTTCTTCTCCTCCACGCTAAATAGCCCCACCGTAATGTCTTTGGCGGCTCCCAGTCCGGTAACAGAGGCCAGGGATATCTCCTCCTCCCGTGCCAGCCGGGTCAGGCAATCCACCACCTCGTCGCCGGGATCCAGACGAAGAACATAACCGGCGTCAAACCTGCGGTACTCCATACTCTTCAGCCTCCCTTTTTAAAAAAAGCCGCAAACGAAACCTCGTTTGCGGCTTTTGGGGGTACTTATTCAGTAACGATGGTGACCTGCTTGCGGTCCTTGCCCAGCCGGGTGAACTTCACCTTGCCGTCCCGCAGAGCAAACAGGGTGTCGTCGCTGCCCTTGCCCACGCCCTCGCCGGCGTGGAAGTGGGTGCCCCGCTGCCGGACCAGAATGTTGCCGGCCAGCACGAACTGGCCGTCGCCCCGCTTCACGCCCAGGCGCTTGGCGTTGGAATCCCGGCCGTTCTTCGTAGAGCCGCCGCCCTTTTTGTGGGCGAAAAACTGAAGACCAATATTCAGCATTGGTATTACACCTCCATGACGATAATGTGTTCGGGATACTCCTCCTGAAGCTGGATAAAGTAGACCATCAGCCCCGCCAGCAACGTCTGACAGGTACTCTCATTGGTCTGTCCCAGCCCTCCGGGGAGCTTCAGGGAAATGAGGGCCTTTTCCGGCCTCACCTTCACGCTTGCCTCCAGCCCCAGCACGTCGTTGACGGCGCACTCGGTGAGCCGGACGGCGCTGGTGACGGCGGCGCAGAGGATGTCCTCTCCCTGGGAAGCCAGTCCGCTGTGTCCTTCTACCTGGAAGGATTCAATGCGGCTGCCCTCCATATGAAATGTGGCTTCGATCATTACACAGAGATCTTGCCGATGGTCACCTTGGTGTAGGGCTGACGATGGCCCTGCTTCCGGCGGTAGTTCTTCTTGGGCTTATACTTGAAGACGATGATCTTCTTGCCCTTGCCGTTCTTGACGACCTCCGCCTCCACCTTGGCCCCCTCCACAACGGGAGCGCCGAAGGTAGCCTTGTCGCCGTCGATGACGGCCAGCACCTTGTCGAAGGTCACCTTGTCCCCGGCCTCATTGGGCAGCTTCTCGATGAAGAGGGTATCCCCCTCGGCCACCTTATACTGCTTTCCGCCGGTCTCAATGATCGCGTTCATGCTTTTCAACTCCTTCATTACGGGCTCGCTGTCGTAGGCGGAGAAAACCTCTCACTTTTGGGCCCATTCAAAGCGGCTTTAGTAGTATATCAATTGGGATTGGAAATGTCAATAGGTTTTAATAAGAAACCCTGACCTTCTCAAATCTCCTATCCAACAAAATGCCGCTTTTTCCCGCTCATTTACAGCACGCACACTTTTTGCAATAATGTCAGACCACATATAGTCTAATTTTAGCAGATTTGCAAAACTTATGGTAATATTTCTTTTGAGGTGATAACACATGATCTATCGAAAGTCCTATGCCGGGCAGCAAGTCTGCTGCACCTGCTCTCACTATCAGCAGCATTACTACCGGGGGAAAAAGCAATACCGCGAGGTCTACTGCGGCCACTGTATGGAGCCCAGACTCAAGGCTCGCAGGCCGGACCAAACTTGTGACCTCTGGACCCCCGTTGTCTCCCTAAAAGAGAATGGGAAATAAACTTTGCAAGGTTGGGTCTTATCTTCCCGTTGTATTTCTCCTTCTCCTGCTCCCATTCTGGGGGGCTCTTTTATGCAAAAGAGACCCCCAGACCCCCAGAAAGCACCAGGGGGAGAGAGTTTCGACTCT
>CANOHR010000095.1 GCA_947565875.1 uncultured Pseudoflavonifractor sp. | reverse complement strand
AGGCCGGTCATCTCATGTTTGAATTGGGCTGCTCGATCGTGCTTAATGCGGAAGCTCGTATATACTGCGGTAAAAAGCCTGTTAAGGTTTGCCGGAGAGCATCTTGATCTGTGGCTGCAGTTAATGTGATTTTCAAATGATTTTCGGGAATTTCACTTCCGTTCACTGCAAGGAAACTCCAGTCATTTAAATACTTTACAATTACATCATACATCTCCGCCCCGCCCAAAAAGGCAGTAACGGCAATTTGTTCCTCCCCAAAAGCCGCCGTAAGGATATACTCCCCCTCCCAGGCCCCCTCTTCGGGAAAAGCCGTCAGGTCCCAGGCCACGGGAAGGGTCTCCTCCCCCACCTGGACCTCCTGGGGCAGCATGGCCTCCAGCATCTCCCGGGTCACGGGCTGACCCTCTTCGGCGCCGGGCAGGGTCAGATACCAACCCTCCGGCTCCTCGCTCCAGGCCAGCATCTCCTCCTCGTCCACCCAAGTCCACCGGACCTGGGAAGGCGGGACAGACTCCACCCCATCCGGAATAAAGCCGCTCTCCTCCGGCTCCTTTACACCGCAAAGCCCACACTCATACCCGCACAGCTGTCCCTCAACCGCCGGGGCATAGCCGCACTCCTCATTATGGGTATGACCGCAGGGGGCGGCCTCCACCGCCTCCAGATAGCCGCACTCCCCGTCGTGGATATGACCACAGGCCACCTTCGCCACAGCAGGCGTATAAGCGCAGCCCTCAGCATGAAGGATGTTCCCCGCCTCGTCCGTCTCCTGACAGTCCAAATCGCAGGGCACCTCTTCTACCCCGGACACATAACCGCAAAGCTCATCATGCAGATGGCCGCAGGGGCGGCCATCTGCGGCTTCCCGGAAGCCGCATTCCCCGTCATGGATATGCCCACAGGGCAGCTCCTCCCGCTCCTCCGCATAGCCGCAAAGGACATCATGGACCGGGTGATGCTCACAAAGGCCCTCCGCCGCCGGGTCCAGGCCCCGGACAAAATGCTCCAGATTGGGCAGCAGCAGGCATACGCACAGCACTCCGGCCAAAAGTCTCCTTCCCTTCCGGTCCTCCGGCCGGTGCAAAAGCCGCTTTCCCTTATGCTGCATAGTTTTCATTTCCGACCCCTCCAAGCTCATCGGACGTTTTCTTCTCTCTGGTATCTCTCTGAATAACCCCTTCTCCCGAGAGGGGATTTACACTCTGTACAGATATTACAAAAATAAGAAAGATAAACTCCTCCACTTTTGTGTAGGTGTTTGTATTTTATCATTCTTTCTTCTCAAATGCAACCATTTTCTGAAACTTCCCCCTCCCTTTCTGCCCCCCCTATCCCTCCCCCCCTTTACAGCGGAAAGGAGTTTTGGTATGATGGGATAGGCCCGCCACAGAAAGTGGACCCCAGATTTTATAAAAAGGCCCCGTCCCCGGGGAATGGTGAAAAATATGAAAAAACCTCTGGCCTGTTTCCTTCTGCTGTCTGTCCTGCTGACCGGCTGCGTCCCCGCCCGCCCCTCACAGCCCCAGCGGTATGAGTCTACCTACCTGACCCTCTTTGACACGGTGACCTCCATTGTGGGCTATGCCGACAGCGAAGAGACCTTTCGCCGTACCAGTCAGCAGCTTCATGATGAGATGCTGGAATACCACCAGCTGTTCGATATTTACAATGATTATGAAGGTATCAACAACCTGAAAACGGTAAACGACAACGCCGGCGGAGAGCCGGTCAAGGTGGATGAAAAAATCATCGACCTGCTCCTTTTCTGCCAGGAACTGGCCCAAAAGACCGGCGGCAAGGTAGATGTGACCATGGGCAGCGTTCTGCGCCTGTGGCATGAGGCCCGGCAGGCCGGCCTCAACGACCCGGATCATGCGGCCCTCCCCGACCCCCAGGCTCTGGAGGCGGCATCCGCCCATGTGGGCTTCTCCCTTTTGGAGATCGATGCGGAAGCCGGCACCCTCCGCCTCACCGACCCGGACGCCCGTCTGGACGTGGGGGCGGTAGCCAAGGGCTATGCCACCGAACAGGTCAGCCGCCAGCTCCCCTCGGGATACCTTCTCAGCGTGGGCGGCAACGTCCGCTCTACCGGCAGCAAGCCCGACGGTTCCCAATGGGTGGTGGGTATCCAGGACCCGGACCATGGAAACGGGTATCTCCATACATTATATGTGGCCGACGCCTCGGCTGTGGTCACCAGCGGAGACTACCAGCGTTATTACACCGTGGACGGGGTGCGCTACCACCACATCATCGACCCGGAGACCCACTTCCCCGCCACCCGCTGGCGGGCGGTGACCATCCTCTGCCCCGATTCCGGCCTGGCCGACGGGCTGTCCACCGCCCTTTTCCTCATGGATCAGGAGACGGGAGCCGCTCTTTTGAAGGAGTATGATGCCCAGGCAATGTGGGTTGCTTTGGACGGGACTCTTCTGTACAGCGACGGCTTCCAGGCGGCGATCCACAAGTAAGACCGCCGGGCAAAACACAGATAAAACAAAGGGGCCGGACTTGAAAGTCCGGCCCCTTTTCTTATTTCCTCCGCTGATAGATCAGCCGCAGCCCTTCAAACATCAGATCCTTGTCCACCACCTGGATCAGATCGGTGCTGCCGGCGATCAATTCCGCCAGACCGCCGGTGGCAATGACCCTGCAAACTCCTCCCATCTCCTCTTTGGCCCGGCGGATGAGATACTCCATGGCTCCCACATAGCCCAGCACCACCCCGGCCTGGATCTGCCCCACCGTGGTGGAATCCAGCACCTTGCCGGGACAGGCCAGCTCCACCTGGGGCAGCAGGGCGGCCCCTTGAGTCAGGGCATTCATGGAAAGCCCCAGCCCCGGGGCGATACACCCTCCCAGATAGGCCCCCTCCTCATTGATGGCGTCCAGGGTGGTGGCGGTGCCGAAATCCAGCAGCAGACAGGGTCCCCCATACTTCCGAACCGCCGCCACACAGGCCACCGAGCGGTCACTGCCAAGGCGCTCCTTCCCCTCCACCGCCATTTTCAGTCCCGGGTCCACATCCCGGTCTACCACCAGCGCTCTCCGGCCCAGATAGGCGGACACAGCCCCCTCCAGCGGCCCCATCACCTGGGGCACAACCGAGGAGATGATCACATCCTCCACCTTGTCCAAAGGCAGAGAAAACCGCTGGAAATAGCCGCAGAGCAAAAGCCCCAGCTCATCCGCCGTCCGGCCCGGATCGGTGCTCAGACGAAAGGAGCCTTTCAGTGTCTCCCCCTCATAAACGCCAAAGCAAAGGTTGGTATTTCCCACATCGATCGTCAAAAGCATATTGTCTTCCACCTTTCAGAACAGTACCGCCGTGCGGCAGCTCATTTCCCGGTCCCTGATCTCCATGACCCCATAGGTGACGCTCCGGGCAGCGCCGCCGATGGCTCCCGGGTTCAGCACCCACAGCCGCCCGTCCAAATAACAGACGGGCTGGTGGGTATGGCCAAAGAACACACCGTCCACCCCCCGGACCCGGGCCTCCTCCACCAACATCCCAAGCCCCATTTTCACATAGTAGCGGTGGCCGTGGAGGAGCCATAGCCGCCTGCCGTCCAGAAAAAGCTCCCGCTCTTCCGGAAAGCCGCAGCCGGCGCCGTCACAGTTTCCCCGGACCTGCTGGATCTCCAGGTCAGGAAAAATCTCCGCCAGCCGTCCGGCGTCCCGGACCACATCGCCCAGATGGATCACCCGGTCCGGCGTCTCGGCTCTTACCGCCCTTTCCATATAATCCCACCTGCCATGGGAGTCGGAAAAAAACAAACATTTCATGGTGTCACCTTCCCGTTAAACGCACATATAATGAAGAGAACCCAACTATAAATGCATGGAGGGACCTGCTATGAGCCAATCCGATCCCACGCTGGACGCCCTGAAAAAAGACCCCCAGGCGGCAAAACTTCTCAGTGACCCCGCGGGACTCAAAGCCCTGCTCTCCGCCCCGGAGACCCAACAGCTGATGTCGCTCCTGAACCAAAGCGCCGGAAGCGGCCTTCAGTCCGCCGCCCAGGCGGCGGCCAAGGGCAAGCCCGAAGCCCTCATGGGGCTTTTGAATCAGGTCATGAACGATCCCCAGGGGGCACAGGCCGTGGAGGGGCTGAAAAAGAAAACCGGCAACTGATCCAACATCACAGAAAGGGGGCATGGATATGGCGGATCTCCAATCACAGCTTCAGGCCATCCTGGGCGATGCAGAGACCATGAGTCAGATCACCGCCATTGCCCAAGCCCTTACCGGCGGCCAAGCCCAGGACCCGCCCCCCTCCACCGCCGGGCAGGAGTCCCTCTCCGCTCCGCAGGGAGACTATATTCCCGCCGGGCAGGAGGGAACTTTTTCCCAGCTTCCGCCGCCCGACCCCTCTCCGCCGCCCGACCTCTCCTCCCTCTTGGGAGGGCTGGGTATGGGGGGCATCGACCCCAGGCTCCTGCAGATCGCCCTGCGGGTCTATGGAGAATACTCCGCTCAGGATGACGAGAAAGCCACCCTTCTGGCCTCCCTCAAACCCTTCTTAAAGGCGGAACGGCTGGAAAAGATGGAGAAAGCGGAAAAAATCGCCCGCCTCTCCCGGGTGGTGCGGGTGGCCATCCAGCTTCTTCGGGAGGAGGGCGAGGGCCATGTATAACCCCTATCTTCCCCAGTCCTGGGCCGGACGAGAGGAAACACCCCCTCCCTCCACCCCTCCCGCCGGCGAAAAAAAATCCGGCCTCACCGGGCTGTTGAAGAGCCTAAAGCTGGAGGACATTGACACAGGAGACGTACTGCTTCTTCTCATTCTCCTCTTTCTCTTTCTGGACAACCGGGAGGACAATCTGGAACTGCTCATCACCCTGGGACTGATGCTGATTTTGTAAAACTGCCCCGCTTAAACAGGCCTGCTCGGTCAGAGCAGGCCTGTTTTCAACCACAAAATCAGGAGCACAAACCCCACCGGCAAAATTATGAGAAAAAGAAGAAGCAAAACATAAATTTTCAAAGGATAGAGCACCTTAGATCGGAAGAGCGTCGTGTAGGGAAAGAGTGTAGATCTCG
>CANOHR010000094.1 GCA_947565875.1 uncultured Pseudoflavonifractor sp. | reverse complement strand
GAGGGGTAGACCATGATTTTTGATAGCGACCGCCGTGTGGATGATGTGGATGACCTGATCTTCGATCGCACCACCATCACCCCTAGCCAACGATGATTCCCGAACAGCCAAGGAGATGAGCCACCACACCTTGATGTCGGGTGTGGTTTTTTTGTTCTCATTTTTCCTCTTATACCAATCTTAAGAAAATCGTCCGATTTTATATATGGATTTTATCCCGCCCCTTGTGCTATCCTGTTATCAGAAAGACAGGGGGCGAGGCAAAATGAATGGAAATCATCGTAACGGGAAAAGGACAGTGGCTTGGGCCGCTGTTCTTTTGCTGTTTCTTTTTCTCTGCCGGTGGCTCTGGACCACTGGTTTTTTTCAGGTGATCCATTCTCCAGAGGGGATGCGGGAATATATCCAGCGCTTCGCCCCCTATTCCCACGCCGTCTTTTTCCTGCTCCAGTTTGTCTCCGTTATCGTAGCGCCCATTCCCAGCAATCTGACTACGGTGGCGGGCGGACTGCTCTTTGGGTGCTGGGGATCCTTCCTCATTACCACCGCCGCAGTGATCCTGGGCTCCGCCGTAGTCTTCCAACTCAGCCGAAACCTGGGGCAGCGCTTTGCCCGCCGCTTTGTCAGCGGAAAGCTCTGGGACCGGTATGGGGAGATCATTCGCAGAAAGCGGGACGTATTTCTCTTTCTCGCCTTTCTTTTCCCCTTTTTCCCCGACGATCTTCTCTGCATTATGGCAGGGCTTACCGATGTTTCCTTTCGTCGGTTCCTGTTTCTGGTGGTACTGGGGCGGCCTTGGGGACTGCTGGTATCCGCCGCGGTAGGAAGTTCGGTGTTGACCATCCCTTGGTGGGGCATGATCCTGCTTGGTGCTGGAGGAGTAGCCCTTTTCCTTCTGACTCTCCGGTATGGGGACCAGGTGGAAAGTGCCATTATGCAGCTGCTGGAGCGGTCCAAACCGGCCAAAACGGCGGATGATCCCCAGCTTTCATAAGATCACCGGCCCTGTGGTATAATCCATACCGCAGGGCTTTATTTTGTCCAGGCACAGGCCAAAAAGATCCGTTCCCCGGCATTCCAAAGCAAAAAGGGACTTCGCCTCCTGCCCAAGTTCCCGAATGTGGGCAGGCTTAGTCAACACGGGAAGCTTTGCGGATGCCTTCATCTCCCGAAGAAGGGCTTTCCCCCGGTCTGTCATTCCAAGGACCCGCAGATAAGAAGGACCCGACGCCGGACGGTTGTCGCTTGTCATTCCTAAAAAGGCCCACAAAGCCAGCCGTCGGATCCGGGCATGGGTATAGCACCGGGTCTTGGCCAAAGCATAAAACTGCTCCAGGCTTTCCGCCCGCTCTGCCGCCCGGACCAGTCTTGCCGGAAAGCCCGCTGCCGCCCCGCTGTCCGGGAGGTCTGCAAAGTTCTCCTCCTTCATCTGCCGCAGGCAGGAAAGCATGGCCCGCTCTATGTTTTCCATCCGGGCGAGCCCCGCTCTTTTCAGCATCTTCTGTTCCTCCACCCCCAACCAACGGGTGGTGTCTTCTCCCTGCCGTAATCTTTCCCTGAGATAGGAGGCGGAGGCAAAGTCTCCCTCAGGGCAATGACTGTCATGGGAGCCCCCTTGCCGCAAGATCGCCACCGCCGACAAAGTTCCTTCCGCCGCCCTGAGATATTCCACCCCCAGGCTATCATTGGCTCCCCTCAGACATTCTGCCTGACAGCCCGCCACTTTCCGGGCCGCTTTTTGGCGGGAAACCGCAAAGGATACTCCCTTGTCAAGTTCCTTATGGAGGGCTATTCGGTACTCCTCTCCCTCCAGCGCTTCCGCTACCCGCTTCAAGTCCTCCAGCCTGCCGCTCTCGCTGCCGAAGGAAAGGGTATCCACCACCCCGGTTGCCTTCAGGATCTCCACCGCCCCTCTGGCAAATCCCTCCGCCGATGAGACTGCCCAGGGCAGCGGCAACTCCAACACCAGGTCCCCTCCCCCTTGAAGGGCCAGCGCCGCTCGGGTCCACTTATCCGTCAGGGCGCACTCTCCCCGCTGGACCCAGCTGCCCGACATGACGCAGATGATGGGGCGCTCCTCGCCCAACCGGCGGCGAGTCTCCAAGATATGATAGGCATGCCCTTTGTGGAAGGGGTTATATTCCGCGATAATACCCACGGCTCCCATGGCGTTCCTCCTGACTTTTTTCCTTTTTCTACAAAAAAGGAGTTGTTCTTTCGGCAAAAAAGTTATACAATAGAGACTGACAATGGTATCTGGCGAGATCTCATACAAGGAATGTAGCACGTTTTCGCCCCAAAGGCAAGCGTTGCCGCCCAAAATACGGAAGGAGTGTTCCCCATGAAGATCCTTGTTATTAACGCCGGCAGTTCCTCCCTTAAATACCAACTTATGGACTCTACCAGCCATGATGTGCTGGCAAAGGGCCTGTGTGAGCGCATTGGTATCGACGGCCGTCTGACTCACAAGGTCCCCGGTAAGGAGGACTACAAGGCCGATATCCCCATGCCCACCCACGGCGAGGCCATTGAGTCCGTGCTGGAGGCCCTGGTCTCCCCCGACCACGGCGTCATTTCCGACGTAAAGGAGATCGACGCGGTGGGTCACCGGGTCCTTCACGGCGGTATGGCTTTCACTGAGAGTTGTATCGTAGACGATGCCTGCATTGCCGCCATCAAGGAATGCATTCCCCTGGGCCCCCTCCACAATCCCGCCAATCTCATGGGCATTGAGGCCTGTCAGAAGGTGATGGCCGGTACGCCTCAGGTAGCGGTATTCGATACCGCCTTTCATATGACTATGCCTGAGAAGGCCTATACCTACGCCATCCCCTATGAGTATTACGAAAAGGACAAGGTCCGCCGCTATGGCTTTCATGGTACATCCCACCGCTATGTGTCTGCCCGCGCCGCCGACATGCTGGGCAAGCCCGCCAAGGATCTGCGGATCATCACCTGCCACCTGGGCAATGGCTCCTCCCTGGCTGCGGTGAAGGGCGGAAAGTGCGTGGATACCACTATGGGCCTTGGCCCCCTGGCCGGTTTCCCCATGGGCACCCGTTCCGGTGACATTGACGCCACCATCATGGAATACCTGATGGGCCGGTATGGCTATGATATCAAGGAAATGCTGAACATCCTGAATAAAAAATCCGGCGTCCTGGGCATCTCCGGAGTCTCCTCCGATTTCCGGGACATTGGGGCCGCCGCAGAGGCGGGCAATCACCGGGCCCAACTGGCACTGGATGTGTTCTACTACAGCGTAAAAAAGTACATTGGCTCCTACGCCGCCGCTATGGGCGGAGTAGACGCCATCGTCTTTACCGCCGGGGTGGGCGAGAATGACGCTGCTGCCCGGATGGCCATTGCTTCCGGTCTGGAGTTCATGGGCGTGAAGATGGACGAGGACGCCAACAACATCCGGGGTAAGGAGGCGGTCATCTCCGCCCCCGACTCCAAGGTCCAGGTGCTGCTGATCCCCACCAACGAGGAACTGATGATCGCCATGGATACCGCTGAGATCGTGGGAAAATAAATGACAGAAACAAAAGGGGGGTACGGCTAAGCCGTACCCCCCTCACTATTTCTTATCCTTACACGATCCCTTGGGCCAGCATGGCGTCGGCCACCTTCAGGAAACCGGCAATGTTGGCTCCGGCCACCAGATTTCCCTCCATGCCGTACTCCTTGGCGGCGCCGGCGGCAGCGTTGTAGATACTGACCATAATGCCATGGAGCTTCTGGTCCACCTCCTCAAAGGTCCAGCTGAGCCGCTGAGAGTTCTGGCTCATCTCCAGACCGGAGGTGGCTACGCCACCGGCGTTAGCCGCCTTGGCGGGGGCAAAGAGAACTCCGGCTGCCTGGAAAACCGCCACCGCCTCGGGGGTGGAGGGCATGTTGGCACCCTCCGCCACGGCAAAGCAGCCATTCTTCACCAGGGCCTTGGCGCTCTCCTCATCCAACTCGTTCTGGGTGGCACAGGGCAGGGCCACGTCGCAGGCTACCGTCCAGATCCCCTTGCAGCCTTCCACATACTTGGCGGTGGGGACATAGTCCAGGTATGTCTTGATCCTGGCCCGCTTGACCTCCTTGATCTCCTTCATCACCTTGTAGTCGATGCCCTTCTCGTCCACAATGTAGCCGTTGGAGTCGGACATGGCGATGACCTTAGCTCCCAGCTGAGTCGCCTTCTGGTTGGCGTAGATAGCCACGTTTCCGCTGCCCGAGATGACCACCTTCGCTCCCTCAAAGGACTTTCCGGCCGCCTTGAGCATCTCATCGGTAAAGTAGCACAGGCCGTAACCGGTGGCTTCCGTCCGGGCCAGGGAGCCGCCGAAGGTCAGGCCTTTGCCGGTGAGGACCCCGGTAAACTCGTTACGAAGCCGCTTATACTGGCCGAAGAGGAAGCCGATCTCCCGTCCGCCCACGCCGATATCTCCGGCGGGCACATCGGTATCGGGACCGATATGCCGCTGAAGTTCCGTCATAAAGGACTGGCAGAAACGCATGATCTCAGCGTCAGACTTTCCCTTGGGATCAAAGTCACAGCCTCCCTTGCCGCCGCCCATGGGCAGAGTGGTCAGGGAGTTTTTAAATATCTGCTCAAAGCCCAGGAATTTGATGATGGACAGATTCACGCTGGGATGGAAGCGAAGCCCTCCCTTATAGGGGCCGATGGCGGAGTTGAACTGGACCCGGTACCCCCGGTTCACCTGGACCTTGCCGCTGTCGTCCATCCAAGGCACCCGGAACATGATGATCCGTTCCGGCTCCACCAGGCGCTCGATAACTCCGTTTTTCTCCAACTCAGGACGGCGCTCCACCACAGGTTCCAAAGACTCCAGAACCTCCTGGACCGCCTGAAGGAACTCGGGCTCATGGGCGCTCTTTTTCTCCAGGGAAGCATAAACGCTCTTCAGATACTCATTTTTCAAAGCCATATCCATCAAACTCCTTTTCATAAGACGGATGAGACCGCCGTTCATTCAAGCTTGCTCCATTTTTCTTTTTGGAACGTGGTTATTATACACTACGCTAAAGTAAATTGCAAGAAAAACATTTTGGACTTGCATTTTTCTTGT
>CANOHR010000093.1 GCA_947565875.1 uncultured Pseudoflavonifractor sp. | reverse complement strand
TAGCGGCTTTGCCGCTTTACGGATGTCACATACCCGTAGGGGTAAACCCGCCCGCTGCTTCCCACTTTTCACTGGTACCGTTCTGGGAGCCTCTTTGCTGCCAAAGAGGCCCCCAGACCCCCCAGAAACCACCAGAAGGGGAGAGTTTCGACTCTCTCCCCTTCTGGACTTCCCCTCTCAACGACCAAAGAGGGACCGCTGCGGCGGCCCCTCTTTGGAAACACCCCATAGCTTTTCTGCGGAAGAAAGCTTACCCCAGCGGCTTACTTCGTAACGCCGCCGGGGTTTGGGTGGGTCGTGTTCTATTGTTCCGTGTCCCGCCCCGCGGGCGGACACTGTCCGCCCCTACAAGGTCAAGACCTTTCTTCTGCGGAGGGATGGTTTTCATGGGGCCCCCGCAAAGGCGGTCCTCAGCCTTTGTGGGGGGAGGAGAAGCAACGCAATGGAGCGGATGTTCACCGCTTGCGGCGGACGGAGCGAAATGAAGTTTGCGACGACGATGTAGGGACCGGCGTCCCCGCCGGTCCGCTTGCACGCTCTCCCCGGAACCATCGTAGGGCGCGGCTTCCCAGACGCGCCGCCCCTTTTTTGCATTTTACCGTAAGGTCGACTTTGAAGGAGGTGACCGCCCATGTCCCGTCCCCGTCTGCCCCTGGGGGAATACTACCAGCTTCTTCTGAAAAACGGCCTTCTGGCCGACCCCTCCCCCCTGCCCATTGACCTGACAAGGACCATAGAGGCGGTGACCTGCGATTCCCGTTCCGCCGTGCCCGGAAGCCTCTTTCTCTGTAAGGGTGCGGCCTTTAGGGAGGAATTTCTGGCCCAGGCCCTTCACCGGGGGGCTGTGGCCTATGTGAGCGAAAGAACCTATGACCTCCCCGCCCCCTGTATCCGAGTCACCGATATCCGTACCGCCATGGGCCTTCTGGCCGACGCCGCCTGGGGCCACCCCTCGGGGGAGATTTCTGTGGTGGGCATTACGGGCACCAAGGGGAAGACCACCACCGCCTATTTTATCAAGTCCATTTTGGATGTGTGGCGGGAGAAGGAAGGGCTCCATCCGGTGGGGATCCTCTCCACCATCGTCACCGACGACGGCGTTCAGCGTAGGCCCGCCACCCTCACCACCCCGGAGCCTTTGGACCTTCAGCGGCACTTGTGGAACGCCAAGGAGGCCGGGTGCGGCTATGTGGTGATGGAATGCTCCTCTCAGGCCCTGAAGTATGGGCGTATGACCGGGGTGGAGTTGGCGGTGGCCGCCTTTCTCAATATTGGGGAGGACCACATCAGCCCCAAGGAACACCCCACGGCGGAGGACTATTTTCAGTCCAAGCTGAAGATCTTCGACCAGGCCAGGACTGCCGTGGTGAATATGGACAGCGACCGGTTTGGGGAGATCCTGGACAAGGCCCAGGGGTGCGAAAGGTGGAGCGTCTACTTTATGAAGTCTGTCCGGGCCCTTGCCCGGAACGGGGAGGGGATGACCTTCCGGGTCCCTGTCGGGGAAGAGGAGGAGTCCTTCTCCATCCCCATGACCGGAGCCTTCAACGTCTCCAACGCTCTCTGCGCCATTTCGGTATGCGCGATGCTGGGAGCCCCCCTGTGGGCCATCCGCCAGGGCCTTGCCCAGGCCAGGGTGCCGGGGCGGATGGAGACCTATGCCGCAGGAGGGAAAACGGTGATCGTGGACTATGCCCATAACGGCATGGCCCTGGAGGCCCTGCTGTGCTCCGTCCGGCAGGACTATCCCGGCGCCCCCGTGACGGTGGTTTTCGGCTGTACCGGAGGAAAGGGGCTGGACCGCCGGGAGGGCATGGGAAAGGCGGCGGGGCAGTACGCCGATACCATTATCCTCACCGAGGACGATCCCGGCCCCGAGGAGGTGGAGGACATCTGCCGTGAGATCGGCGGGTATATCTCCCCCTTTGGCAAAAGCTATTCCGTGATCCCCCACCGGGAGGAGGCCATCCGCACCGCCATTGAGTACGCCCCCTCCGGCGGCGTGGTGGTGCTGGCGGGCAAGGGCAGTGAGATGGAGCAAAAGCGGAAAAACGGCCCCGAGCCCTGCGTCCCCGACGGAATGTTGGCACAGAAATATTTAAACATAAAAATGTAGGGGCCGCCGCCTACGGCGGCCGAGGTCCCTTATACCATGCTGTGCGGGCGGCTGAGGGCAGCCACCCCTACGTTTTGCCTGCGGGCGGAAAGGAGGCGGCGGCCTTGACCGAAGAAAAAACCTTAATGACCCAAGGGCCCATCGTCCCCATCCTGCTGAGGTTCGCCTTTCCCCTTTTCCTGGGAAATCTCTTTCAGCAACTCTACAATACGGTGGATTCCCTGGTGGTGGGCAACGTCTGCGGGGACGCGGCCCTGGCCGCCGTCAGCTCCTCGGGAAGCCTTTGCCACCTGTTTATCGGCTTTTTTCAGGGCGTGTTTATGGGCGCCAGCGTCATCATCTCCCAACGCTGGGGGGCCAGGGATAAGGAGGGGGCGGACCGGGCCCTGCACACCACCGTCTTCTTCTCCCTTTTGGCGGGGACCGTCCTCACCGTGCTGGGGGTCCTTTTTACCCCCACCATTCTTCGCTGGATGGGGACCCCCGAAAAGGTAATGCCCAATTCGGTGGAGTATTTCCGCATCTGGTGCGCCGGACTTATGGGGCTGGTGCTTTACAACACCGCCACCGGCATTTTTCAGGCCCTGGGGGACAGCCGCCGCCCCCTTTACTACCTGATGATCTCCGCCGGGGTCAATGTGGTGCTGGACCTGCTCTTTGTGGCGGGGCTCCACATGGGGGTGGCGGGGGCGGCCTTGGCTACCGTCATAGGCCAGGCCCTCAGCGCCCTTCTGGCCTTCGGCTATCTGATGAGCGGACGGTTTGTCCTCCGCTTTGACCTTCGACGGCTCCACCCGGACAGGGAGACCCTGGGCCAGGTCTTTCGCCTGGGCCTCCCCGGCGGGGTGCAGAACAGCGTCATCAGCGTAGCCAATGTGGTGGTCCAGGCCAATATCAACGCCTTTGGGGACCAGGCCATGGCGGGCTGCGGCAGCTATTTCAAGCTGGAGGGCTTTGCCTTTCTCCCCATTACCTGCCTTACCATGGCCATTACCACCTTCGTTGGGCAGAACATCGGCGCGGGAGAGCGGGAGCGGGTCCAACGGGGAGCCCGGCTGGGGGTGGCCATGACGGTAGGCTTTGCCGAGCTTCTGGGCCTGGCCTTTTTCCTGGGGGCTCCCTTCTTTGTGGGCCTTTTCAGCCCTACCCCCGACGTGGTGGCCTTCGGGGTCCGGCAGGCCAGGACCGAGGCCCTTTTTTACTGCTTCTTGGCCTTTTCCCACGCCAGCGCCGCCGTCCTCAGGGGAGCGGGCAGGACGGTGACCCCCATGGTGGTCATGCTGGCGGTGTGGTGCCTCTTTCGGATCAGCTACATCACCGCCATGGTGGCAATTTTCCAGGATATTGTGGTGGTCTTTACCGCCTATCCCGTCACATGGTCCATCAGCTCCCTTCTCTTCGCCCTGGCCCTGAAAAAGGGCAAGTGGCTGGACCAGGCCTTGGCTACAGGAAGGAGAAACGGGTAAATCAAAATTTATAGGTGGTTCCATCCCCGTGCGGGCGGGTTTGGAACCCGCCCCTACACCATTGCCAACCTTTGTAGGGGCCGGTTCCAAACCGGCCCGCCAGGACCACTTATAAATTTTCATTTACCCCCAACAACAAAGGAGCCCTCCCGCCGGGAGGGCTCCTTTGTTGGTCTCAACTCAATCGGCAAAGCGCTTGATCCCGCTTCGCTTCAAAGCCGCCAGGATGGCGATGGCCAAGGGTGGGGCGGCAATGATGGCAATGGCGGCGTTAAAGAGGGAGGCGGGGATCTTCTCCAGCACCAACGCCCCTGCCAGGGTCGGGGTAAGCCCCTTGAGCAGCAGGCCGCTGTAGAAAAAGGTCTTGGCAAAGTAGAGGAGGTAGTAGGTGACACACCCGGCCACCGTCCCCGTAAGGGCCCGGGCATAGGTCAGTTCATCCCGCTTCAGGGCTTTTGACACAGCCAATCCGGCGGCCAGGCCCATGGCGCCCTTGGTGAGAAAGGTGATCCAGCAGTCGGCGGCATAGCGGGGGTCCATCAGGTCATAGAGGGCCGCGCCCACTCCGGAGGCCAATCCCCCCACAGGCCCCAGCAGAAGCCCGCTGAGGCAGCTGAAAATGTTGCCCAGGGTAAAGGCGGTCTGTCCTCCCAGGGAGATGGGGATCACGATCCGGGCATAGTTTCCCGCGAAGACCACCGCCGCCATCATACCCGCCAGGGCGAGCTTTCGGGTGGAAAATGAACGCTGCATACACATACTTCCTTTCTTGGTGAACGGGCCCAGTATAAAGCAAAACTGGCCCTTTCACAAGAGCCAGTTTTGATAAATGTTAAAGGGTCAGATTAAACCAAAGACCCGGTCGGTCCGCCCCAACGGACATTCGGCCTGCCCACGCTCCATTATCGAAGCACCCAGTTCAGCATCATCAGAAGCCCAAACCCCGGGATCCCCAGCAGGCCCAGGACCAGGGCGTTAAACAGGTTGACGCCCAGCCCCGCCCCCAGAAACTCCCCCAGGGGAGCAAAGAGGGCCAAAAAGGCCAGCCCCGCCCCTGTCCGGCCCGCCAGCCGAAAAAAGGTTCCAAGAGGCCGCCGCAGAAGGGCCAAAGCTATCACCACACCCAAGGAGCCCAAAAGCCAGGGGAGGGTGGTCATCCAAAGCCCCGACATCTCAAGCCACCGGGAGGACGGTGGAGCCCGAAGACTCCAAGGGGCCGCCCCCATCCGCCCCGCAGGCGTGGGAAGAGACTGGGCAGGCCTGGGCGGGATCTGAGTTCAGGGCCTTCCGGCAGCGGAGAAGGTAGGAATACCGGGCCTGGAGGGACTGAATTTCGTAAATATAGGACTCGATCAGGTCGTTATCAGAAGCGGTGTTGAAGCCGGCGTAGGCCTGGGCCAGCAAAAGCCTTGTCTCCTGAAGACTCTCCTCCAGTTCCACTGTCTCCGCCGACGGGCCTTTTCGCCGGAAGAATGCTCCCTTTCCCATATGAGCCACCGTCCTTTCGTTCCATTCTATGG
>CANOHR010000092.1 GCA_947565875.1 uncultured Pseudoflavonifractor sp. | reverse complement strand
TAAAACAGTCCAGATAGCCATTGCTGTCAAGCGTACCGGAAATTGCTTCTCCGTTATAAATACGGGTGGCGGTATCCAGGGTATTATTGGGCTCCGTTTCATCATATATCTCGTAGTCCGCGAGATCATCTGGCAGGGCGTTATAGACCAGATACTCATTATATTCAGCATATTCCGCCATGGTAAAGTAGCCGGGATCCCGGACGGTTTTCAGAAGCTCCTCCACAGGGCTGAGCTGGTCCATGGGAATGGCAAAATTCAGATTCTGTCCGGAGGTCAGGGAGGTGGTGGTGATGCCGATGACCTCCCCGGCGGCGTTCAGCAGGGCACCGCCGCTGCTGCCGGGAGAGATGGGGACAGAGATCTGGATCATCCCGTCAAAGCTTTCCCGGCGGGGGTTGGAGATCATGCCGTCGGAGATGGTGTTGCTCAGGCTCTTGGGATTGCCGATGGCGTAGACCTTCTCCCCGCTTTTAATGGCCTGGGAGTCGCCGATTTTCAAGGTGGGAAAACCGGAGCCCTCCACCAGGATCACGGCACAGTCCAGCTCTTCGTCAAATTCCACGACGCCCAAAATGGGGTGGGTGGTCCCGTCTTCCAAAGTGACCGAGGCGGACAGGGCATCCTGAAGGACATGGTGGTTTGTCACCGCAAGGCCGCTGCTGTCGATAAAGAAGCCGCTTCCGATGGCGTAGGGCTCTCCGTTGGCGTCCCAGGTGTCGATGCTGAACACGGCGGGGGAGCATTTCTCATAGATATCCTGCCCGCCGATCGGAGTGTTCACGGGGGCGGAGGGAGACTTGCTCTTTTCCAGCAGTCCCTTCAGCCGCCACAGTACCATGGAGGCCTCCGCTCTGGTCATGGAGGCGGTGCCGTTAAAATTGCCCTCTCCGTCGCCAGTGATGAGCCCCTGGCCGTAGACCTGTTCCACGGCCTTGGTATATCCGTTGGGGATGGCGGCATAGTCCTTGATCTTATAGACCTCCACATCGGAGGAGGACAGCCCCAGCTGCTTTCCAGCGGCGGCCAGTACGGCGGCCATATCATACCGGGAGATGTCGGCGTTCACATCGTCGGTGCGGATGGAGGGGCCGTCCAGCCATCCGGCGTTCTGGGCGGCGGAGACATAGGGGCCCGACCAGTCGGAGCCGGTGACCGTGATCTCGGGAAAAGCGACGCGGCCCGTCAGGGTGAGAAACATAGCGGCGGATACCTTCAGGTCAGGGGCAAACTGTCCCTTTCCCACGCCGTTGATGACCTTCTGATCGGCCATCTCCATAATGGCGGTATAGGCCCAGTGCCCGGAAGAAACGTCGGAAAAGTCGGGGGTCTCATAGGCTCGGGCGGAGAGGGCCGCCCCCATGCAGAGGGTTAGCAGAACAAGCAGGAGAGCGATCCGTTTTTTCATAAAAAGACCTCCGGTTTCAAAAAGATGCGGGCCCTGTGGGAAAGGGGAAAGCTCCATAATCGTTGCTGCTTTCTACGTCTTTCATATTAGTACACCGGACGGCTGTTGTAAAATAAAAATTTAAGACTGATTTGAAATGGGGAAGAAGATCCCTCTTGACAAATCGAACTGATGTACTATAATAAAAGTACAAACGTTCGAATGGAGGGTCCCCTATGAAGCAGGTCAGGATCACGGTACTCAGAAAGCAGCTTTACAAGGATATTGCCCGGGAGTATCTGACAGACTATCCTGACGTGGAGTGCGACGCCTTTCGGGAGGGGGACCGGTTCCTCTATACCGGCGGAGCGGAGATGCCGGAGGGCTTTTGCCCCTGGGCGTGGATCGATATCTACCACAGCGTCTCCGCCCTCTCTGCGGGAGGAAGCCACACTCCCTGGCAGAAGCGGGAGGGGGTCAACGTGGTCTGCTGTACCGACGGGGTGCGGCCGGTGACCTTTTTGCTGGAAGCGGTGGAGGGATAGGCCATGGATATGATGGAGAAGCTTACCATACTGGCGGACGCGGCCAAGTATGACGCCGCCTGCACCTCCAGCGGGGTGGCCCGGGGCGGGAAAAAGGGAACCATCGGCACGGCCACCAATTCCGGCTGCTGCCATACCTTTTCCGCCGACGGCCGGTGCGTGTCCCTTTTGAAGGTACTCTACACCAACCACTGCTGCTACGACTGCGCCTACTGTGTCAACCGCCGCTCCAACGACGTGCCCCGGACCGCCTTTACCCCACGGGAACTGGCGGAGCTTACCATCCAGTTTTACCGCCGGAACTATATCGAGGGTCTGTTTCTTTCCTCGGCGGTGCTGAAAAGCCCCGACTTTACCACCGAGCGGATGATCGAGACCCTGCGGCTTCTCAGGACGGAATATCATTTCAACGGCTATATCCACGCCAAGGCCATCCCCGGCGCCGACCCGGCTCTGACTTATGAACTGGGGCTTTTGGCGGACCGTTTGAGCGTCAACATCGAGCTTCCCTCCGAGGACTCTCTGAAGCTGCTGGCTCCCGACAAGACCAAGACGGCCATCTTTACCCCCATGGCTCAGATCCGGGACGGTGCGGAGCAGTCCAAGGCGGAATTAAAGCTATACCGCCACGCTCCCCGGTTTGCCCCGGCGGGACAGTCCACCCAGATGATCGTGGGGGCCACCCCGGAGAGCGACCGTCACATTTTGACCTTGACGGAGGGCCTTTACCGGAAGTATCATTTGAAGAGGGTGTTCTACTCTGCCTATATGCCGGTTTCCAACCATAAAAATCTTCCCGCTCCGGTGGGCTTCAAGCCTCCCCTTCTCCGGGAACACCGGCTTTATCAGGCGGACTGGCTCCTGCGCTTTTACGGCTTTACCGCCGGAGAGATCCTGGACGAAGGACACCCCAACTTTGACGCCGCTCTGGATCCTAAAAGCGACTGGGCCCTTCGCCACCCAGAGTTCTTTCCGGTGGAAGTAAACCGGGCGGACTATGAGGCCATTCTGCGGGTCCCCGGCATTGGGGTCCGGGGGGCCCAGCGGATCGTCACTGCCCGGCGGTGCGGCCCTTTGACCTTTGAGGGATTGAAGCGGCTGGGGATCGTAATGAAGCGGGCCCAATATTTCATTACTTGCTCGGGCCGGACCCTTCCGGGGCTTCGCTGTTCCTGGGAGGGGGTCTACCGCCGCATGGCTGGCCTGGAACAGGCGGAGTTGGGCGGGGGGAGCTGGCAGCAGTTGTCCCTTTTTGACGGGAATGTGAGTTAGGATGACGGCATATCGGTATGATGGCTCCTTTGGAGGCTTTCTGACCTGCGTGTGGGACGCGTTGGAGCATCAGATAGAACCGGCGGCCTTTCTCCTACGGGAGGACGGCGCCACCCTCTGGGAGGAGCGGGAGCTTCCCACCGACGAGGAGAAGGCACGGCGGCTCTACGCCGCCCTTTCCCGCCGGGTATCAGGACGGTTCCGGCACTTTATCGCCTGGGGTTTTCTCACCTGCCTTCCCGAGCGGGAGTTGGCCCTCTTTACCCTGATCCGGCGGGGGATGGAGGGAGGCGCTAAAGCGGCGTCGGATCTTAGCGACCCGGTGACGGCCCGTGTCCTGCTGGCCTATCAGAAGTTAGCCACCGAGCAGGACCATCTGAAGGGTTTTGTCCGCTTTTCCGATCTGGACGGGGTGCTGGTGGGGGAGATCGAGCCCAAGAACCGGGTCCTTCCTATCCTGGCCCCCCACTTTGCCGCCCGGTTTTCCGGGGAAAAGCTGGCCCTCTATGACAGGACCCACCGGGAGATTTTTCTCTCCGACCGGGGCCGGTGGCGGATCCTTCCCGCAGAGGAATTTCAGATGGGACCGGCCAATGGGACCGAGCGGGAGTTCCGGGAACTATGGCGGCGGTATTTCAAGACCATCGCCATCGAGGGAAGGATCAACCCCAAGTGTCAGTCCACCCATTTACCCAAGAGGTACCGGCACGTGATGACGGAGTTTATGACCGATGAGGGAACGGGGAGCGGAAAAGGGCTCCCCCTGGGGGCGGTCTCTTTGACAGAAGGAAAAACCGATGAAGGAGGAACAGGGAATGTATGACATTCTGATCGTAGGCGGCGGCCCTGCGGGGCTCACCGCCGCCATTTACGCCCGGAGGGCGGGGAAGACGGTGCTGGTATTGGAGGGTACCGGCTTTGGCGGACAGATCGCCGCGTCCCATCTGGTGGAAAACTATCCCGCCATCCCCTCCGTCAGCGGGGCAGCGTATTCCGACGCCCTTACCGCCCAGGCCAAGGCCCTGGGGGCGGAGACCCGGTTTGGGAGAGTGTCCGCCGTAAGACGGGAGGAGGAGCGTTTTATTCTTACCGCCGGGAAGAAGGAATTTGAAGGCCGCAGCCTGATCCTGGCTACCGGGGCGAAACACCGGACGCTGGGGGTAGAGCGGGAGGAGGACCTGGTGGGCCGGGGCGTCAGCTACTGCGCCGTGTGCGACGGAGCCTTTTTCCGGGATAAGGACGTGGCCGTGGTGGGAGGGGGCGACAGCGCCCTTCAGGCGGTCCTCTTCCTCTCCGGGGTGGTCCGGCACGTCACCCTGATCCACCGCCGGGAAGAACTCCGGGCCCAGGGTTCGGACGTGGAGAGAGCCAGGACCCGGGAGAATGTGGAACTGCTGCTGAGTAGCCGGGTGACAGGGCTGCTGGGAGAGGAAAAGCTTACCGGCCTTACCCTGGAGGGGAAGGACGGAAGCCGCCGGGAGTTGGCGGTGGAGGGCCTTTTCATCGAGGTAGGCCAGGAGCCGGACAACGCCGCCTTTGCCTCCCTGGCGGGGTTGGACGAGGGAGGCTATTTCCGCGCCGGGGAGGACTGCCGCACCGAAACTCCCGGTGTGTTTGTGGCGGGGGACTGCCGGAGCAAGGCTCTCCGCCAGCTCACCACCGCCGTCTCCGACGGCTCCATAGCCGCCACAGCCGCCTGCCGGTGGCTGGATGAGAAGGGCGGAGAACAGGTCAGTAGGGGAGGCTAAGCCCGGAGTGGAGCGAAATTCTGGAGAAGGGCAAAGCCCTTCGGAGGAATTTTGCGGAATTCGGCGAAGCCGATGCCGAAGGGGACCGCACGACCGAAGGGAGTGGGGCGGAGGGCTTAGATTTCTCCTACGTCCCAAAGGGGTCCCCGCAAAAGCGGTCCTCAGCTTTTGTGGGGAGAGG
>CANOHR010000091.1 GCA_947565875.1 uncultured Pseudoflavonifractor sp. | reverse complement strand
CATAAATGTGTCAGGAGGCATCCTTATGAAAAGAAAGAACCGCTATATCCCTGTCAGCCTTGCTCTGATTCTGACCCTTACGCTTACCGGCTGTATGAGCGGCCCCAGCGAAACCGTACAGCCTTCCGCTTCTCTTCCCGAGGAGGTCACCCCTCCCGTTTCTCCTCAGAAACTGCAAATTGCCTTATGCTCCAGTCCGGAAGCCATTGACGACGCCTCCCGCAATGCCGCCTGCTATGACGGCGCTCTCGCCTTTACCCTTGCCAGAAACGGACTGGACTCCTTGACTCCGCTTCAGGAATCCTCCGGCGACCCAGCCACCGCCCTTCGTGCCTTTCGTGAACTGGCGCCCACTTTTGATGTGATGATATTTGTTGGCTCCACCTTCTCAGAGTTATCCACCATTGCTCTGGAAAATCCCGAAAAGCACTTCATCCTGGTGGATACCCCTGTTCTCGACTCCTCCGGTTCCGAGATCCAGGTCGGCAATATCTGTACGCTTCAGTATGCCGAGCAGGAATGCGGTTTTCTTGCGGGAGCCGCCGCTGCCCTGGAATCTCAGACAGGCCGTATTGCCATCGTCAGCGACCTGGCTTCCCCTGCCAATCTCCGCTATTACTACGGCTTTCGCTCCGGCGTAGCCTATGCCAACGGCAACTACGGCACCACCGCCGAGGTCATCGACCACCCCTCCTATGCCGGGGTCAACGCAGACGGAATCGCGCAGGAGGGAAATTATATCGGAAGGACAACAGACCTGAATACCGGTTACGCCCTAGCCAATTCTTTGATCGATGAGGGCTGTGATATTCTCTTTATTACCGCCGCCGGTCCGGCCCGAGAGGGAGCCTATGCCGCCGTCAAAGATCGGGAGGGGGTCAGGATCATTGGCGCTGAGACAGATCAAACCTCCCGTGGAGAAACGGATGGGGAAAATGTGGTCCTTTTTTCCGTAACCAAGGATTTTGCCGGATATATCGAAGCCCAGCTTTCCGCCATTGCCAACGGCTCCTTCCAAGGGGGAACCACCAGCCTCCGTGCCGTCAATGACGCCATCGGCTATACCTCCTCCCCGGAAAGCCAGCAGCTTAACGAACAAACTCTTCAGCATCTTGCGGATATCTATCCTTTGATGAAGGACGGTACCATTGTCCCCCTGTCGGGCCCTCCGGTATAATTTTTTCCATAAAAAATCACCATCCAGCCGGATGGTGATTTTTTATGGCCGAAATTATCCGTAGAAGGAATGTCCGCCGATGGTGGCGATCAAACTCTTATTCCGGGAAGCCCAGCAGGATTTTCCGGCTCCATTAAAATAGTAAGCGCCGGGGACCACATTGGCCCCCTCCAGCACCAGCCGGGCCGCCAGAATGGATTCCGCGTTAGGGGTGGCGTTGGTGGCGCCGGGAAACTGGTTGGGGGAATATATGACCTCCCCCACTGTATTAGGAAACTTTGCGCTGTTTACCCGGTTCAGGATCACGTTTCCCACCGCCATCTTTCCTTTTAGGGACTGATTGCCGCTTTCGTGGGTAATGACCCGGGAAAGCAGATCCAGGGTGGTCTCATCATAGGGGATATCCGCTTCCGCCAGGGGCACACCCCCGGAGCAAAGTTCTACTGTTCCATCCTTCCAGTCCACCCAGGCGCCCAGCGCCGTGGCAAGGACCCGTGCGGGAACCAAGGCCGTCCCGTCGGCCCAGCCCTTTACCTTCCCATCAATGTAAAGGTAGCGTCCGTTGACCACCAGGTAGGGATCGCCAACCCGCACCGTCATCGTAAGATCCTCCGCCGCGGCGGTAAATATCCCGTCCGCCCAGGTGATCTCCGCATCGGGCCGGAGGGTCTGAACGCCGTTGTAAAAGGGGATATAGGCCGTTCCGTCATAGATCTCGGCAGTATAATAGACCTCCTCTCCATTTACCGTTACCCCGGCCTTGGAGGGTTCCTCCTCCGCCCAGACAGGAACGGCAAGGCCCAAGGTCAAGGCCAGGATCAGCACATAGGAAAAGATACGCTTCTTCACAGGCGTCACTCCTTGTTTCCGGTTTGCAACCTTTTGTTACCATATTGTAACCCATTTTATGCCGGATTGCAAGCCCAAGTTCCTCGTGACACCTTTCTTGCCGTCTCTTCTGTCATCCCGCCAATGTGAAAACAAACAGGCAGAGCCGCTCTGGCAGATCGCCGGGACGGTTGGTCCCTACGGTTTTCTGTCGTGATCCCGAAAGCGGCGGCGCAGTTCAAAAAGGTTTGACATGAGCATCACCGCCACCACCATACCTGACAAAGCCTCTCCCCCCGTCACCCATACCCATCCGCTCCAGGGGGTAAGTTCTACCAGAGGGCCGGTGAGGGAAACGGCGGTGAGCAGCAGAATATAGACCGTCCGGCGGGTGCGGAGGCGGCAGGCCAGGGTGTCCTCCGGAGGCTGGTACTCTTCCGCCAGAGCCGCCAGGTCGGTGAGAAACTGAAAGTGGAAATAGAGAGTCACCGCCGTCAGCAGCAGATCCAGAAAGAGGATATTCCCTTCTACTCCTCCACCGCCCCAGGAGAAGAGCCAGTCCGCTCCGTTCCAAAGTGCCTCCAGGATGACCAGGGGCCGCAGGAGATGAAGCTCCCGCCGCTCCCCGGACAACGCGGAAATGGCGGACAGCAAAAGCAGCCATCCCACAAACCGCGGAAGGATGTTCACCGGCCCCAGGGTTATATCAAAGTGCAGGAAAAAGTATCCCCAGGCAGCGTGGGACAGACCTTGGTATACCCGCTCATTTTTATCCTCCAAGCCCGCCCCCTCCTTCCACCGGCAGCAGAGTCAGGGGCGCCGCCCGCTCGCCGTTGAGATACAGATCCGCCGCATAGGCGGCGGGGAGGTCGATCTGCTCCCAGCCACTGCCACCGCCGCCGGAGAGGAAAATCTCGTTTTCCCAGTCGTAGTCAAGGGTCCTTTGGGCATAGCCGTCCCCCCGGTTGCTGCTGCCGTTCCACTCAGTCCCCAGGGAGGACGGAGGAACCAGAGGCCGCAGTTCGGGCCGGGACTCTCCGGTCCACATGGGGCGGTAGACAACACCGATGCTCTCATACCGGCTCCTGTTCTCCGCCGGACCGGCGTAGTCGGCCACCATCATCTGCTGATAAGAGCCGGTGAAGATCCCGTCTGGGATGGGAGTGGTATCATAGGAGGAGATCCCCATCCAATTGGCCTCTCCCCAACTTTCCACCCAGCAGGTGGTCTGCCGGCGCAGCCGGAGGGTAAACTCCCCTGCCGCTGCGGCATACTCCCAGGAGGGCAGATTCAGATCACCTCCGACCCGGGTATCCCCCTGGACTGCGGTAAACCCTCCCTGGGGGATCACCACCCAGCGCTCCCCCTCCCACTCTACCCGAAGGGGCTGAAGGACCCGCCAGCGCTCATGGGCCAGGCCGCTCCACTCCTCCCCTGCGGGAGGCTGGTCCAGGGTCAGGGCCAGGACGCCCTCATAAGCGTTCTCCTCCACCTGAGTCAGGTTATAGATCTGATAGCCCTCCCATCGGTCGATGGTATGCTCTTTCAGCCCCATCTCCTCCCAGGTCCACACCGGGGCGGTGGAATAGAGTTCCGTCAGGGCGTTTTGCTCCGAGAGAGGGGCACACATGGCCCGGTAGTCCGAGCGCTGGGCCAGCACCGCCTTGGCGTAGGCGTCAAAGGCCCCGGCATAGGTGGTGCAGGATACCGTCCTAGCATAGGAGAGGTCGGCGGCGGCAAACCCGGCCAGCCCCCGGTTCGATACCGGAGCCTTCGCCCCCACCGCCAAAGGCGCCGTCAGAGCCAACAGCATGCACACCGATACCAGGGCCATCCCCTGGGGATACCGCTTGAAGCGGGCAATGGCCTCGATGCGGCAGCGGATATTTTTTCCGCCGTTGGCGATGGAAGTCGTTCCCGGAGTTCGGGCGTATTTCTCATCTGCCATCCCTAACAGGATACGTCCATACTCCCGGCGCTCCTCCCCCTCCAACCGCTCCAGCACCCGCTGGTCGCAGAGGGCTTCCAGGTCGTTGCCTGCACAGTCGGCGCACAGCCGGAGCAGGGGGTTGCACCAGTGCAGGCAGCGCAGCAGGGCGATGACCCAGCCCCAGAGAGCATCTTTATACTTCAGGTGCAGCAGTTCATGGAGCAGCACCTTCTCATCCACCTCCCCGTCTGCGGGCAGAGCCAGCACAGGCCGGAGAACGCCGCAGACAAAGGCCGTGGGAAGTCCGGAAACCTCTACGGCGGGGCAAAGGGGCAATCCGTATTTCTCCGCTACCGCCCGGATCCGGCTCTCCTTCGCTCTCCGGCCTTTTCTCAAAGCAAAACGCAGACGAAGGTAGGAGACCCCATACCGGAGCAGGAAAAAAAACACCCCCGCCACATAGAAGAAATAAAGCCATTCCTCTATTGTAGTGGGCACCTTCAGCGGCGGAAGGGGCACCGGAGCGGTCACGTGGGCCAAGGCCCCATATTCTCCGGTGAAGGCGGAACGGAAGCATTCCACATAAAAGGGCCAATTTAAAAGGGCGTACCGCCCTCCCTTTCCCGCCGGGAGCAGCAGCATCAGCGCCAGTACGCCCCAGGTGGCAAACTGCCACCGGGGGGAGAGCTTATCCCGAAAGAGAGTCTTCACCGCCAGAAGCAGGACCGCCACGCCGGAGGCAGTCAGGGTCTGGAGCAGAAAGGACCAGATATCCCTCACTCCTCACACCTCCATCTCGTCCAGCAGGCGGCGAAGCTCCTCCCGCTTCTGGACGGAAATGGGCTTCTCCTTCAAAAAGGCCGCCACCAGGTCGCCGGCGGCTCCCCGGTAGACCTGCCTCAAAAAATCACTCCTGGCTTGGGCCTGACAAGCCTCCTGGCTTAGAGCGGCCCGGTAACTCCGAGGATAGCCCTCCTCCCCGATGACCACCAACCCCTTGGCCTCCATACGCTTCAGATAGGTAAGCACCGTGTTCCGGCTCCAGCCGGTTGCCTCCCGCAGTGCCTGGGTCAGTTCTCCCAGGGTGGCTCCCCCACTGTCCCACAGCTTTCCCAGCACCAGCCATTCCTTCTCTGTGATCTGCATAGCAGAACCTCCTACAAGTGTAGCATCACTATGATACTACACTTGTAAGAGATTTATGT
>CANOHR010000090.1 GCA_947565875.1 uncultured Pseudoflavonifractor sp. | reverse complement strand
GCTACTGTGGCATCACGTACTCACCACCACCGTGATGTACGCCAAATATGTGGTGGAGGGGACCCTTCCCAATAACGAGGAGACGGAGGAGACCGTCTTCCAGTTCTTGAGCGTAGGCCTGAGTGGGTACCTGAAAAGTAGCAAAGAAAAAAAATAAGCGCAAAAATCAGACCGCTGCAAAGCGGTTTGTTTTTGGAAAAAAGAGAATGAATGTTCTTTCTCTAAAGAGAGAATATTCTTCTGCCATACTAAAAAGCGGGGAGGAAGCCGATATAAAGCTGCGAATGAAGGCGAAAATAGCGAGCATCCACAATAAGATTGAGATCCTGGATGAGGAGAACGTGGACCTTATCGTGGCGGTGCTGGTGGCCCTGGATAAGATCGTGGGGGACCGGGAGCGGGTCATGAGAAGCTCCTCCGCCGGAACAACCGCCCAGGGGAGCGCCTCCCAGGGATAAAGGCTCTTCCGAGGTAGCTTCCATTTTTATTTTAGGAGTGACAGTTTTATGGATCTGACCAACCCACCGGCCGCCGGGACGCCCCGGCACCCTTCCTCCGCTCCCTCCCGAAGGGCGAGAAAGCCGAAGGGGCAGCGGCCTCCCCGCTGGCTCATGGCGGCGCTGTCCCTGTGCCTGGCCCTTGTGGTGATGGCCTTTTTTATCCGGCCCTTTGCCCCGGAGGAGGGGCCGGGACCGGCAGCCAAGGCGGCGGAGGACGCCGGGGAAACGGAGACGCCGTCCCCATCTCCCACAATGCTCCCATCTCCGCCCGCTCCGACGCCCCAGGCCGACCCGCCGCCGGAGATAGTCCCTGTGCCGGAGCCCACCATTCTGATAGAGCCGCCCTCCATTGCCGAGACTGTGGCTCCGGTCTTAAGGGAGAGCCCGGTCCCGGAGGAACTTTCGGAGCCAACGGAGGAGGGCCGGACCGCCGACGAGCCGGCGACGCCCGCAGACAGCGGCTCCTGGTTTTCCGACGCCGTGTTCATCGGGGATTCCCGGGTGGCGGGCCTTCGGCTCTATAGCGGTATCCCGGCGGAGGCCACCTTCCTGGACCACACTGGGCTCACCATTTACGAGGTGAAGGAGGGGAAGAAGGTGATCCGCAGGGGAGATCAAAAGATCTCTATCCTGGATGCCCTGTCCGGAGGGAGCTACGGAAAGGTCTATATCGCGCTGGGGGTCAATGAGCTGGGCTATTTTGACCCCGACGGTTTTGCGGAGGCCTGCGGCCAGGTGGTGGAGACCATCCGGGAAAAGCTGCCCCAGGCCCGGATATACATACAGTCGCTGATCCCCGTCAACACGGCCAAGTGCAAGGCCAATGACATTCCCTATTATATCACCAACGAGGGCATTTCCGGCTATAACGAGGCGCTGGCCGACTACTTCACCGATCAGGAGGTGTATCTGCTGGGGATCCCCGAGTGCCTGGTAGACGAAAACGGCGAGGTATACCCGGACTATTCCGCCGACGGAGTGCATTTTAAAAAAGAGGGCTATGAGTTGTGGCTGGACCACCTTACCGCTCACACGGAGGGTTGACCCGGAGCGGAAGGGGGAGAAAGGTTTTTGTGTCAGCCAAAATAAAAAAGGAAAGAGGTCGTTTTCAATGAAGAGCAAAAAGATCCTGCGGATGGGACTGTGCGTGGTAATGGCGGCGGCGCTTTTGAGTGCCTGCGGGGGAAAGGGCGGGGCTACGCCCACTCCCAAAGCGGAGAGCAGCGCTCCCGTAGAGGAGACCACAGCCCCTCAAGTCACCTTAGAAGAGGTCTACGGCAAGGTCACCGACGCCTCCATGGCCACCGTGACCCTGCTTACAAAGGAGGGCAACGCCTACACCATCGCCAAGGATGACGAGACGGTGGTCCACTCCGGCAGCGGGATCGCCATCGACGACTATGTGGAGGCGGTCTATACCGGCTCCCTAGCCGACAACAGCGCGGTGGCGAAGAGCATTACCGTGAGCAGCGAGACGGATGAGATCAAAAAGATCTGCGGAACGGTCCAGGACGCGGCCAACGCCTCCCTTTCCGTGCTGGAGACGGACGGGGGGAAAACGGTCCAGATCGTGAAGACCGACGATACAAAGCAGACGGTGAGCAACAACATCGGCGACTATGTGGAAGTGACCTATCAAGAGGTAAACGAGGAGGGCTATCCCATCGCCCTGGAGATCAAATAAGAGACCTGGGGTACAGGGAGGTGTGAGGCATGGCTTGGACGGAGGAACGGAAAAGAGAGCTTTCTATCCTGCTGCTGATCTTTGTCTTCGGCGGGGTGTTCGGCTTTTTCTATGAGGAGCTTTTCTATTACATTGATCTGGGGCGCCTGGTCAAGCGGGGAAGCACCTTCGGACCCTGGATCCAGATCTATGGCTTTGGGGCGGTGCTGGTCGCGCTGACCACAAAGCCGCTTCGGAAAAAGCCCTGGCTGGTCTTTTTGGCCTCCGGGGCGGTATGCGGCTTTTTGGAGTATATGACCGGCCTTGTCTTTGACCGCTGCTTCCATATCCGCTCCTGGGATTACAATGTGGAAATATGGAACTGGGGCAATATAAACGGCTATGTATGCGCCCGGTCGGTGCTGTTTTTCGCTCTCTCGGGATTGTTTCTCCAGTATGGGGTGCGCCCTCTGCTGGAGGGGTATGCCGACCGGGTAAAGCCCCGGACCCGGACCCTGACCGCCTATATCCCGGCGGCGGTATGCCTGCTGGATATGGTGACGAGCACCCTGCGAGATACGTTTTTTTAAATAGTGGCGGGGAAGCATGGGGAGGCGGACCCGGGACATAGGATAGAGACATAGAAGGAAGGTTGATCCCATGAAAAGAAGAAGCTGGCCGGTCCGGGCCATGGCCGTCCTTTTGGCGGCGGGGCTGCTGCTGGGAGCCTTCCCCGGCGCTTGGGCAAGCGGAGAGGAGGGCCTGGTCTGGCTGACAGGAAAATTTGATTCCCCGGCCTATCCGGGCCGGGAGTTGTCCTACCGCTTCCCCTACCGGGATGATTACTTTACCATTCCCGCCACCGACTATCAGCACCCGCTGGCCCAGTGTACCCTGGGCCTGGCGGTCTCGGCCTTCCGGGCGGCGGACCTGGAGCTGGACCGGAAGGATGACTATATCCGGGCTTATTTGGGCTCGGCGGGCTTTGGGAATATGGTGAGCCATCAGTTTGACGAGGAGCCCGGCGCCAATACCATCGCCACCCTTTTGGCGTCAAAGCCCCTCCGGGACCAGGAGGGGGAATTTCTGCTGGTGGCTGTGGCCGTCAGCGGCGGAGGCTATGAGGATGAATGGCTAAGCAACTTCTCCTTCGGGGACGAGAGCGTCCATAACGGCTTTTTCAGCGCCGCCTTCACCGTGTTCCAGCGTGTGTTTGACTATGTGGACGCCTATGCCGGGGACGGTCGCTTCAAGCTTTGGATGGGGGGCTACAGCCGGGCGGCGGCAGTGAGCAATATGACGGCGGCCCTGGCCCTGACGGCGGAGCAGGTGGACAGGGAGGACCTCTATGTCTATACCTTCGCTACCCCCAATAATATCCGTGCGGAGAGCGGAGACTTTGAACTGGATGGAAGCTATGATTACAGTAATATCTATAACATCGTAGGCATGTTTGACCCGGTTCCCTCCATTCCCTTTCCAGAGTGGGGGTATGGCAAGCTTGGCACCACCTTTCATCTCCCGGCCCAGGAGACCACCTCCAACTATATGGTCCGGCGGCAGCCGGTGGCGGAGATCTATCGGGAGATCACCGGGGCGGCCTACACGAATAACCCGGAGGCCAACTGGTTTGTCCAGAAGCTCTATCAGCTCATGTACGATATGGTCCGTACCGCCGGCAGCTATGAGGAGGAACTGCAGGGGGTGCTGAATGAGGCGTGGATCAACCGTTCCAGCGTTTTGCGGCTGCTCTGGGCCCTCTGCGGCGTACTGAGCGAGGGCCATGAGATAAACGATATGCTGCTGGGGGAGGCCCCCAGCGCTGATACGCTGCTGTCGGTATTCCTCTATGACCTTGCCATGGAGAAACTGGGGCTGCGGCCCAGCAACTGGAACGATCTGAGCCTGATGATGCAGATTTTCTATGAGCACTGTCCGGAGGTCTATGTGGCCTGGATGATGTCCCAGGATGATCCCAGCGACTTATTTGTGGTGGAGACAAATTACCGCCGGATCTTCCTGGACAAGAGTGTGGAGTATGAACTGCGGGACGAGGACGGACAGCCGGTGGAGACCGTCTGCGCTGCCGAACTGGGAAGGACGGTGATGCTCACCGTCCCCGCGAGCCGCACCTACGTTGTGGCCCTTTCCGGGGGGAAGGACGGTGAGCGGATCAAGGTGGTGGAGTACAGCGCCAATTCCCTTCACTATGCCTATCAGCTCTATACCATGGAGGACGGCGGGGGAGAGTATGAGTTGACATTGCCCATGGAGTTCTGGCATACTTGGGATGACGGGGGCCTGGTCCGGGTCCCGGACACGGACCGGGTGGCGCCGACGGTTCAGGCGCTGGAGCGCTCCCAGGTCCATCCCAGCGCCGTATTTGAACTGGAGGACAGCGGCTTTGCCGCCTCCCACGCGCTGAATATCCTTTTGGCGGCGATCATCGTTTTGCTGGTCCTTGTCATCCCCCTGCTGGCGGGGGTGCTTCTGACGCTTCTGAAGCGGCGTGGAGGGGTGGGACCGGACACAAAGACAAAAGAAAACGGAGGTGCTTCCCATGAGTGAGAGACCTGTAGAAAACCAAACCGGGGATATCCATAAGACCGATCCGAAAAACCGGGTATTTGCCCAGGGCTATTGCTTTGTGAAGGTGTTCGTCTTTTTTGTGCTGGGCTGTATCATCGGGACCTACTACGAGGAGATCCTGTGGTATATCCGTTTTCATGAGAAGGTGGACCGGCAGGGGATCTTTTACGGCCCCTTCAGCCCCATCTACGGCTTGGGCGTTTGTATCTTTGTGATATTCTTGGGCCGGAACGCGGAAAAGCGTTCCTGGTTCAGGACCTGGGCCTGGTCGGCTCTTATTGGCGGCGGGACCGAATACGTTACCAGCGTCATCGCCGAAAAGGTTTTCGGCTCCACCATATGGGATTACTCCCATATCCCCACCAATATCAACGGCCGGACGACCCTGCTCTTTATGATATTCTGGGGCTTGGGCGGCATGGTCCTGATGAAGCTGGTCTATCCCTTTGTCT
>CANOHR010000089.1 GCA_947565875.1 uncultured Pseudoflavonifractor sp. | reverse complement strand
ACGACCAGGAGTATACGCTGGTAGCCTCCGAGGACGCCGCCTACATGAAAAAGGTAGCCGCCTATGTCAGCGGCAAGGTGGCTGAGCTGCGCCAGGGGGGAAAGGTCTCCTCCGCCGACGCCGCCATCCTGGCCGCCCTCAACGTGGCCGACGAGCTGTTCAAAAGCCAGGAGGCCGCCGAGAACCTCCGCTCCCAGATCAAGGAGAGCCTGGAGGAGAACAAAAAGCTGAACATGGAGCTTAGCGAGGCCAAGCGCCAGATCTTTAAGCTCCAGAACCAGGGAAAGAAGTAATATGCTGGAGCTGCTGTCCCCCGCCGGGTCTCCCGAGGCCCTGACCGCCGCCGTTCAGAACGGGGCCAACGCCGTATACCTGGGCTTCGGCGACTTCAATGCCCGCCGGAACGCCAAAAATTTTACCGAGGCCGACCTTGCCCCGGCGGTCTCTTATTGCCATTTGCGGGGGGTCAAAGTGTACCTGACCCTCAACACGCTTCTGACCGACCGGGAACTGCCCGCCGCCGCTGATCTGGCGCGGCGGGCTTCCACGCTGGGGGTGGACGCCGTCTTGGTCCAGGACCTGGGGGTCCTCCGGGCCGTGCGGCAGGCCGCCCCCGAGCTTTCCATACACGGCTCCACCCAGATGACCGTCCACAGTCTGGACGGCGTCAGGGCCTGCGCCGACCTGGGGATGAAGCGGGTGGTCCTGTCCCGGGAACTTCCCGCTTCGGAGATCGAATATATTTGTACCCACTCCCCCATTGAGATCGAGGTCTTTGGACATGGGGCCCTTTGTATGTGCTATTCCGGCCAGTGCTTTTTCTCCGCCGTTGTGGGGGAAAGAAGCGGGAACAGGGGCCTGTGCGCCCAACCTTGCCGGATGAAGTACGGCTGGGGAGGCCGTCCCGACGGCTACCCCCTGTCCCTGAAGGACGCCTGCCTTGCCCAGCAGATCCACCGGCTGCGGAAGATGGGGGTGGCCTGCCTGAAGCTGGAGGGACGGATGAAACGGCCGGAATATGTGGCGGTCATCACCCGGATCTACTCTACCCTGATCCGGGAGGACCGGCTTCCCACAGCGGAGGAATTAAGCGCCTTGGAGGAGGCATTCTCCCGCCAGGGGTTTACCCAGGGCTACTTTGAGGATAAGACAGGACCCCATATGTTTGGCGTCCGGGAGGAGAAGACCCCCGAGCCCAAGGAGCTTTATGCCCAGGCCCGACAGACCTATCAGAACCAGGAAAATCCTCTGGTGGATGTGAAATTCTATGCCATGCTCCGCAAGGATGAGCCTGTGCGGGTGGGGGTGGAGGACCCTGAAGGAAGGGTGGTCACTGCCGCCGGGGACCTGCCCCAGCCGGCCCAGACCCTTCCCATGACGGCAGAGCAGGTGGAAAAACAGCTTTCCCGCACGGGAGGGACCCCCTACCGTTGTACGGAGGTCCAAGCCCTGGTGGAGCCTGGACTCAACATTCCTTTGGCTTCCCTCAACGCCCTTCGCCGCCAGGTACTGGACGAGCTTTCCGTTCAGCGTCAGGCGGTCCCTTCCGTGCGGACCGGCCAGTTTCAAGCCGGGGTGCGCTACGAAAACCCCTCCGCCGCCCCTGCCCTTACTGTCTCGGTGCGCCGGGCGGGCCAGGTGAGCGCCGATCTTCTCCGGCAAGCCCCCGCTATTCTCTATGTTCCGGCAGCGGAGTTGGCCGCCCATCCTGAGTGCGTCAAGGCCCGGAGCCGGGAAACCACTCTGGGGGTGATATTGCCCCGGGTAGCCTGGGACCGGGAAAGAGAAGAACTTGCCAAAGCCATGGAGAAGGCCAGGGATCTGGGAGCCACCGAGGCCCTTGTGGGCAACCTGGGGACTCTTTCTTTGGCCCGGGAGCTTGGATATATCCTCCGGGCCGACTACGGTCTTCCTGTTTTCAATGCTCAGGCCCTGAAGGAATTCAAGCGTTTGGGTTTTGTTTCCGCTACCGCCTCCTTTGAGTTGAAGCTGGCTCAGATCCGGGACCTTTCCAAGGCCATCGCTCTGGAAGGGATTGTTTACGGGCGTCTTCCCCTGATGATCACGGAAAATTGCATCATCAAAAACCGCAGCGGACAGTGTGCCTGCGAAGGGGACAATATTCTCACCGACCGGAAGGGAGAGCGGTTTCCTGTGGTGAAGGCCCCCGGTTGCCGGAATGAGATCCTCAACAGCAAAAAGCTCTTTCTGGCAGACAAGCCCGATTGGAAACGGATAGGGCTTACTTACGCCCGGCTTCTCTTTACCACCGAAAACCCCTGGGAGTGCGTTCAGGCCCTGGAGCGCTACAAGGACGGCAGCCAATGGGCCCCGGCGGAGTTTACCCGGGGACTTTACTACCGAGGAGTAGAGTGATATGGAATTGAAGATAAAAGCCCTGTCTCCCAAGCTGGGAAATGAGATCCCTTTTCCCACCTACGCCACCGCCGGCTCCGCCGGTATGGATCTGCGCGCCTGTATCGACGAGAGCGTTACCGTTCCCGCTGGAGAACGAAGGATGATCCCCACCGGCCTTGCCATCGCCTTGCCGGGACCGGAGTGGGTGGCGTTGCTCCACGCCCGCTCGGGTCTGGCCATCAAGCACGGTCTGGCTCCCGCCAACTGTGTAGGAGTCATCGACAGCGACTATCGGGGCGAGGTGGTGGTGGGGTTGCTCAATTCCTCTGGGGAGAACTACACCGTCAAGCCTGGAGAGCGGATAGCCCAGCTGGTCATCATGCCCGTGACCCAGGCCTATATCTCCGTGGTGGAGGAGTTGGACGAGACTGTCCGGGGCGAGGGCGGCTTCGGCTCCACAGGGAGAAGCTGATATGGATATCGTGTTGGCCTCCCAGTCCCCCAGGCGGCAGGAACTCCTGACCCAGATGGGGCTTTTTTACCGGGTCCATGCCGTAGACATCGACGAGCATATGGACCGCCTGCTTGCGCCAGGGCTCCTGGTGGAGACCATTTCCCGGGAAAAGGCGGCGGCCTGCGCCGCCCTGGAGGGGCCCGGACCTCTTATCATTGCTGCCGATACGGTGGTGGCAAAGGGGCACACTATTCTGGGGAAACCCCACAATAAGGAGGAGGCGGCCAATATGCTCCGCCTCCTTTCCGGCGCCGTACACCAGGTCTATACCGGTTTTACCGTTTGGCAGGGGGAGCGCTTCGTCACCCAAAGCGAGTGTACCCGCGTTACCTTCCGATCCCTGTCCGGAGAGGAGATCCAGGCCTATGTAGACACGGGCGAGCCCATGGACAAGGCGGGCGCTTATGGGATCCAGGGAATGGGTTCCCTTCTGGTGGAGGGGATCCAGGGCGATTACTTTAACGTGATGGGCCTGCCGGTATGCGCTCTGGGCCGGGTATTGAAGGAATTTGGAATAAACTGTCTATAGGAGAGACCCGCTTGAAGGATTTTTTAAAGCAAAACGGAATATTGATCCTGATCCTGGCCCTTCTTCTGACCTTGATCGCGGCGGTGCTGTCCTTTACCTTTGGGGGGATCGCCAACCCTTTTGCCAATTTGGCGGGGATCGTGGCCACCCCATTCCGAAACGGCATTCACGCAGTGGTGGAGTGGACGGAGGGAGTCTATTCCGACGCCTTTGAACGTCAGGCCATGGAGGACGAGATGGAGGTCCTGCGCCAGGAAAACGCCCGACTGCGCGCCCAGGCCCGGGAGGGGGAGGCGGCCAGCCGGGAAAACGAGCGGCTGCGGGATCTTTTGAACTTTCAGCAAAAGCACACCGAACTTCACACCGAGCCCGCCACCGTTACCGCCCGGGGCAGTTCCAACTGGTCCTCCACCCTGACGGTAAGCAAGGGTTCCGCCTCCGGCGTAAAAGCGGGAGACTGTGTCATCGACCAGTACGGCAACCTGGTGGGCGTAGTCTACGAGGCAGGGCTTAACTGGGCCTCTTTGATGACTGTTGTAGATGTGGACCTGGAGATGGGGGCCCTGATCGCCCGTACGGACGGAGCCGCTATTGTGGAGGGGGATTTTGCCCTCATGTCTGAGGGCAAGCTAAAATTGAGTTACCTCCCTGAGGGGACTCAGCTTTTGGCGGGGGATACCATCCTTACCTCGGGACTTATGTCCGGTGGGACGGCTACCTATCCCTCCGGGGTGGTGGTGGGCTATGTTCAGGAGGTCCGCACCGATCCCGGCGGCGCCAGCGATTACGCCGTCCTTACCCCCGCTGCGGATCTGGGGGCACTGGAGCAGGTATTTGTGATCAAGGAATTTGATGTGACAGAATGAGCCGCACCGCCGCCGGGCGGGCGGGAACAGAAAGGGGGGAGAGGCAAAAGGATGACCACCAAGGATTTTGCGGTAAAGTGGTTGGCCTATTCCCTGGCCTTGCTCCCCATCTGGTTTTTGGAGGACTTTTTTCTCAGCCGCTATCCCCTTTTTGGCGTAAAGCCCATGCTTCTTCCACTGTGCGCCATTGCGGTGGCTACTTTGGAAGGCGCTACTGCGGGGGCGGGGTTTGGTTTGGGCGTGGGTATGCTTTTTGACGCCATGGTCCCCGGCTTTCCGGGAGGGATGATCCTTGTGACCGCCCTTTTGGGGCTGGGGACGGGGCTGCTGGCCCAGTATGTTCTGCGCCAGGATCTGGTGGGCTGTTTTCTTTGTTCCGCCTTGGCCCTTCTCACGGTAGACGTCCTTCGGATCGCCTTTCGGCTCCTGGAAGGGAGCGCCCCTTTGGGCGCCATGCTGACGGTGGCAGGGCGGGAGATCCTGTGGAGTCTCTGCTTTGTCCCCCTCATTTATCCGGTCTTCCGGTGGGTCTTCCACCGGGTGCCCAAGGCCACCGTGCTGTGAGGAGGGCAGATATGGGGAAAAACCGCTTTCATCTGCACGCACGGCTTATGCTGTTTCTGCTGGCCGGTTCCTTTACCGTTCTTCTGTGGGCCCTGTTCGATCTGCAGATCGTCAATGGAAGCTATTATCTGGCCCAGTCTACCCGGAAGATCGCCAACACCGAAACGGTCCAGGCGGCACGGGGAGAGATCCTGGACCGGTATGGCCGGGTCCTGGTCTCCAATCGGGCTACCTATCAGGTGACATTGAATCCCAACATGATGGGCACAGTTCAGGACCGGAACGACACCATTTTGTCCCTTCTGGAGGTCTGCCGGGAGCAGGGGGTGGAATGGGCAGACACTTTGCCTGTCAGCTGGGAGCCTCCTTTTTGTTATACCACGGAG
>CANOHR010000088.1 GCA_947565875.1 uncultured Pseudoflavonifractor sp. | reverse complement strand
AGTCGAAACTCTCTCCCCCTGGCGGTTTCTTGGGGGGTCTGGGGGGCCATTCTTTGCCGTCAAAGAATGGTCCCCCAGAACGGCACCAGTGAAAGGAGAAAATACACCAGCCGTCAAGGTCAACCTTACGATAGAAATTACAGGGAAGGTATAGCACAACACAAAAGAAGGGAGAGGCCTCAGCCCCTCCCTCTTATTTGCCATATGCCTCTTATTTCGCCCTCCGGTAGATCTCCGCCATGTCCTCTCTTGCGAGGTGCTTGGCGGCCCCCAGATTGCCCCGGGTGGCAATGTCGCACTTCTCCGCCAATTCCAGAACCTGCTCCTCGGTAAGCTCCAGCCCCAACTCCTTCAGGTTGGTGGGCATTTTGATCTCCCGGTAAAATTCCTCCATGGCCTCGATCCCCTTCAGAGCCGTGGCGGTGTCGTCGGCCTGGGGGGCCACCCCCAGCACGTTGACGGCAAATTTGGCAAAGCGCTCAGGGCACTCAGGCAGTACGTACCGGGCCCAAGTCCCCCAGACGGCGGCCAGTCCCGCGCCGTGGGCCACGTCGAACATACCGCCCAACTCATGCTCCAACCGGTGGCAGGCCCAGTCCCCCTTCCCCGCGCCGCAGCCGGTGAGGCCGTTGTGGGAAAGGCTGCTGGCCCACATTACGTTGGCCCTGGCCTCGTAATTATCAGGCTCCTTCACCAAAGCCTTGGATGCCTCGATAACGGTACGCATCAGAGCCTCGGCCAGGGCGTCGGTAAGGGCCATCTCGTCAATGTTAAAATACCGCTCCATGGTGTGCATCAGGATGTCGGTGCAGCCGCAGGCAGTCTGGTAGTCGGGGAGGGTCATGGTAAGCTCCGGGTCCATAATGGCGAACTTGCACCGGCACAGGTCATTGTTGCAGCCCCGCTTGATCCCGCCGTCCTCATTGGTGATAACGGAGGAATCGCTCATCTCACTGCCTGCGGCGGCAATGGTAAGTACCGCCCCAATGGGAAGGCAGGCGGTGGGGGTACGCTTAAAATCATAGAAGTCCCACACGTCGCCTCCGCAGGCTACGCCGTAGCCGATGGCCTTGGCGGAGTCGATGGTGCTGCCGCCCCCCACGGGAAGGAGGAAGTCCACCCTCTCTTTTTCGCACAGGGCAATGCCCTCCCGCACAAGTCCCAAATGAGGATTGGGGACCACGCCCCCCAACTCTGTGTATCCTATCCCTGCGGCTTCCAGCGACGCCTTTACCCGGTCCAGTACCCCAGTGCGCTTCACGCTGCCGCCGCCATAGTGGATGAGGACCTTTTTGCCCCCAAAGGCCCTGACCTGCTCCCCCGCCTGGTCCAGGGTCCCCTTGCCAAAGATCACCCTGGTGGGGGTGTAATATTGAAAGTTCATCATAAAGGATCCGCTCCTTTCAAATATATATATATATATATATGGGTTTTGCTCTGCCTAAATGGCGCGCCCTACAACGGAGCATTTGCGGATATCTTTTTTAAACCAGACGTCCGAAATACCAGCCCGTGACCCCATCCTTTTTACACAGGGCCCCCTGGGAGACCTGCCGGATCACAGTGAGGGGATCCCCCGCCTTTACCGGCAGGCGGTAGTCGGTGGAGTCCTCGCACCAGACCCCATCCTTGTCCCAGCGGAGAAACTCGGTAAGTACATCCAGTTCCCGCCCCGTCTCCAGATGGCGGCACCGGGACAGTTCCGGCCCCTCCTCCAATACCTCCAGGCGGCTCCGGCCCCAGCGGATATTCAGGGAGTTTGTTGAGCCTTCCTGGCCGTCCAACGCCCGCTTTTCCGGATAGCCGTCATAGGAGACCCAGGAGAACGCTCCCCCCGGCTCCGGGGGAAGGATCAGGGCGTTGAGTTGGCCGTCCAGCTTCAGGGTGCAGCCTCCGTCGATACTGGCAATGTGCCTGTCATAGAGCAGGATGGGGGAGGCCGAGGCAATATCCTCCCGGTAAAGGGTCACCGGCGTATGCCCTACCACCACCCAGCGGCGGAAGGAGGATCCCTGCTCCAGAAAATGATCGTTCTTCATGCACTCGTAGGCATCCAACTCCTCCAAAGCATCCTCCCGGGGGACTCCGCCATGAACAAAAAGATAGTCCTCGTTCACATAGATGTGGGGCAGGGCCCGGAGAAAGTCCAACTCCGGTCGGAAGGCCTCCCCGATGGCCTTTCGGGCCGCCGGGTAGTCATCCGGGGTCTCAATGGGGACTCCCGCCAGATGAGCCATCCTGACCAAAGCGCTCTTTTCCCCCAGCCTTCCCAACCACTTCTTCTGATAAAAATCATTGCCGAAGTCATACAATTGGTCTACAAACGCCAAAATAATATTGTCGCAGTTTCCCAAAAGGGTGTAGAGCGTATATTGCCGAGATAACTCCATCACATACCGCAGGGTATCCAGACTCCCGGCGTTCCGCTCCAGGATATCCCCCAAAATAATGAGAACGTCCTTTTCACAAAAGCCCGCCTTGTCCAAAACGCCCTTCAGAAGGGGCAGGTTCCCATGGATATCGCTGACCGCCAGCACCCGCCGCCCTTGGGGCAGGCAGATGGGCCGCACCTCCGCCTTTCCTCCGCTCATGCCGGTTCCGCCGCCATGGCGCACCAGCCGTCCCGCTCGATACGCTCCAGGATCCTGAGTCCATTCTTTTTTAGCGCTTTTTCCACCTCATCGGCCCTGGTATCAATGATCCCCGAGCAGATAAACACGCCCTCCGCCGGGGGCAGGAACCGCTCTACCTGAGCGGAGAGGGGAATGATCACATCGGCAACGATATTGGCAAGGACCATTTGGTAGGGTCCCTCCCCGGCCAGGTCTTCCACCAGCACCTTGTCCGAGAGAACGTTTCCCGCCCGAACGGTATACCGGGAAGACCCGATCCCATTCAGGGCGGCGTTTTCATAGGCCACATCCACCGACTTAGGATCGATGTCCACCCCCAGGGCCCGACCCGCTCCCAGGTTTATGGCGGCAATGGATAAGATCCCGCTGCCGCAGCCCAGGTCCAGCACGGCGTCACCGGACTTCAAATATTTTTCCAGCAGCGTCAGGCAAAGCTGAGTGGAGGCGTGGGAGCCGGTCCCGAAGGTAAGGCCGGGATTCAGATAGACTGCTGTTCTTCCGTCAGGCACACTCTTTCCCCGCTCCCACTCGGGAATGATATAGACCTTCTCCCCCACAGCCATAGGCTGGTAGTATTTCTGCCAGCCGTAGGCCCAGTCCTCCTCCTTCATGGGTGCGGTGGATACGGGGTTTTCGATCCCCTCCAACGCCCGGGCCATAAGAGCCTTTCCATCCTCATCGTCGGTGACGTAGAACTTGATCCGGGCTACTCCGCGCATCCGCTCCAGAAGGGCGTCGTCCACATAGTCCCAGTATTGGCGGTTTTGCTCCAGGAAGGTCTTGAAATCGGTCTCGTTTTCCAGCACCAGCCCCTCTGCCCCGTTCATGGTAAGCCGGGCGGCAAGGGCGTCCATGTCCTTGTCGGTGGTCTCCACCGTCACCTCCAGCCAGTCGTTCATAGCCGTCACCTGGGCTGGCCGAAGAAGAACAGAGCCACGCACCCCGGCCCCGTATGGGAGCCGATGACAGGGCCGATACTGCTGATCTGGATCTCCTTGGTCCCGCACCTTTCCTTGATCCCGTCAGCCACGTACTCCGCGTCTTCCCGGCAGTCGCTGTTGCTGATAAACATGACCTGGTCCGCCGGGTCGATGGCGGTATCCACCACCTTTTGAATAAGGGCGTCCAGGGAGGCTTTCCGGCCCCTGGCCTTGGCCATATTGATCAAATGCCCCTCATTATCCACATGGAGTACCGGCTTGATCTGAAGCATGGTGCCCACCACCGCCGTAGCAGCAGAGACCCTGCCTCCCCGCTTCAGATACATCAGATCATCCACCGTAAACCAGTGGCACAGCTTCATTTTATTCTCCTCGCACCAGTCCCGGAGGGCGTCGATATCCATACCCTCCTGCTTTTTCATCCCTGCGTACCATACCAGCATTCCCTGTCCCAGCGAGGCGCAGAGGGTATCCACCACGTAGATCTTCCGCTCCGGAAACTGCTCTTGCAGTTCCTGGGCCGCCATAACGGCAGACTGGCAGGTGGCGGAAAGGCCCGAGGAGAAGGCCAGGATCAATACGTCCTTGCCACCTTCCAGCACAGGGGTCAAAAGCTCCACATACTGGCTCATGTTTACCGCGTTGGTGGTAGAGGTCTCCCCCTCCCGAAGAAGCTGATAAAACTCCTTAGGGCTCATGGCGCGCTTGTCAGGATAGTCCTCCAGCGCCTCCCCCCGGATCCGAAAGCTGAGGGGCAATACCTCCACTCCCGCCTTGTCCGCCATCTCCTGGTTCAGATCCCCGGCAGAGTCGGTGACGATCACATACTCACTCATGGCTCATTTCTCCTTTTTGCTTTTTTTGGGCTTTCCCTCTGTCTCCGTTTCCCGGATAAGGTCGATCACCCGCTCGCAGGCCAGCTTGTCGGCATAGCTCCGAAGGGCCAGGGTCAGGGCCAGCCGGGGCAGGTCTTCCCGGTCTCCGTCGGTCTCCAACCGGCCTGCCGTCTCCTTCAGGGCCCGATCCAGTTCTCCGCAAAACCGCTCATACATTTCCCGGGGTCCCTCGTCGGCATGATGGGCGGCCAGCCTCCCCGCATCCCGGACGCTCAGCACCTGCTTCAGCGCGCAGATGGCGGTCAGGTAGGCCAGGTGGACCTTGCCGTACCGCTTTCCCTCCGCCCTGGGAAGCAGGCCGTCCTTAATGTAGTTATTCACCATGGCGGAGGTCAGCCGCTCCTCCTCCCCATACTGAATGAGTTGCCGGGGCATATAGCCGATGACCTGATCCATATAGAGATTCAGATCGGGCAGACTATCCCAATCCGCAGGCCGCTGAGCCTCCATGCGCTCCTTTAATTCCTTCAGTTCCTCCAAGCCGGTCCCTCCAGTGGTTTTCAAAATGACGATAGCAGGAGTATTATACCACATTTAAAAGAGATTAGTAAAGCCTGGGAACATGGATTTGGGAGGCGTTAAAGCCACATAACAGAATATGTGACGCAAAAAAAGGACCGGCCCAAAGGCCGGTCCTTTTTCGTTTTTTCAGCGGGGGTTCTTGATGGCGGCCTGAGCGGCCATGTACATTGTGAGGAAATAGCTATTTATAGCATTGTGTAGACATTCAACCTTGTGTCTTTTTGAAAATCTGGATCATTCGTAATGTAATTG
>CANOHR010000087.1 GCA_947565875.1 uncultured Pseudoflavonifractor sp. | reverse complement strand
CCGAGCGCGCTCATGAAGGCCAGGTTGAAGCGCTCCGTGGCCATCAGCAGGGCGACAAATGGGGTTTTGTGGATAAAATGGGCCGGGAAGTCATCCGGCCCCAGTACTCCGATCCCAGCTTTAACCCTCCCCACTTTTCAGAGGGATTTGCCGTCGTAGAATTGGATGGGAAAAAGAGCATTATTGATACAAACGGAAACTTTGCTCTTTCGGCCAGCTACGATTCCATAGAGCCCTTTGCCAACGGAACGGCCATAATGTCCTTAAACGGAAAATATGGGCTTTTGGCCATTGGCGCCGCCCCCGTTCCCACTCCGATTTCCCTTACCGCTCAGATGTTTACCGTAGACACCTCCTCCGTTCGTTACACCGGAACTCCCATTACCAAGTCCATTTCGGGCCAAAACGGCGAGACGCCGCTGATCCCCGATGTGGATTATACCGTGTCCTACGCCAACAATGTCAACGTGGGTACTGCCGTGATCACGATTACCGGTATAGGTGCATACTCTGGGAACTTAACATTTTCTTTTTCCATTGAAGCGGCGCCCACCGAAAGCGGTCCTTCCGGCGGCGGTTCTTCTGGCGGAAGCTCTTCCGGCGGCGGCTCCTACACTCCCAGCTATACCGTTTCTGCCCCCTCCAATATAAAAAATGGATCGGTACAATTCTCTAGCAAAAATGCCAAAAAGGGGGATGTTGTAACCATCACCGTTTCCCCGGACAAAGGGTATCAGTTCAGCAAGTTGACCGTTACGGATAAAAACGGGAAGGCTCTCAAACTCACCAACTTGGGCAATGGAAAATTCTCCTTTATCATGCCGGGTTCAAAAGTGACCGTTGACATTGTTTTTGAGGAGGCTCCTCCTACCCCCACACCTTCTCCGTCTCCCGCCGAGCCTACCCAGTCCCCAGATGAATCCGCCCCTGTCTCTGACCGTTTCTCCGATATAAAACCCACCGACTGGTTCATTTCCGCCGTCCAATATGTCTGTGACAAGGGGATGATGAACGGCATGGGGACCGACGTCTTTACTCCCCAGGCTTCCGCCAGCCGGGCCATGCTGGTGACCATTCTTCACCGGCTGGAAGGGGAGCCCGCCGCGGACGGCACCGCTTTCTCCGATGTGCCCGGCAACGGATACTATGCCGGTGCCGTAGCCTGGGCCTCCGCCAACCATATCGTCAACGGCTTTGAGGATAACTCCTTCCGCCCCGATAACTCCATTACCCGGGAGCAGCTGGCCGTGATCCTCTACCGCTACGCCACACAAAAGGGCCTGGATACCACAGCCTCCGTCGATCTGTCCGGCTTTGTGGATCTGGACCTGGTCAGCGACTACGCCCTCCCCGCCCTCAGCTGGGCCAACGCCACCGGACTTATCACCGGCACCGATTGGGGCGGCCTGTACCCCGGTGGTCCCGCCACCCGGGCTGAGGCAGCCGCCATCCTGATGCGTTTTTGTGAAAATATTTTAATAAAGTAAAGTCAGCCCCTTTAAAATACCATCGTCAAAATGCTTCAGCCCAATCTCCAGCCGATAAACCCTTGGGAGGACCCCCTATAATCTACACCCCCTTAACGAAAAAAGCCATGCGCCTGAGCTATCTGGCCCATCACGGTCAGGTGGATAAGGGCGGCTGTCCCTATGTGTTTCACCCGTTCCACCTGGCGGAGCAGATGGACAGCGAGGAGGCGGTGGCGGCCCTTCTCCACGATGTAGTGGAGGATACGGACTATACCCTGGAGGAGCTGCGCTCACAGGGCTTTCCTGACCGGGGGCTAAAGGCCCTGGCCTTGCTGACCCATGACAAAGAGGTCCCCTATCTGGAATATGTACGCCAGATCAAGGCTGATCCCCTGGCCCGGCAGGTAAAGCTGGCCGATCTCCTCCACAACAGCGAGCCCACCCGGCTGGATGAGGCGGACCCAAAAAGGCTGGAGAAATACCGGCAGGCCATCGAGTTGTTGGAGGCGGAAGATCCGTCAGCACCGTTTTGACATGCGCCTGCCGAAGCTGGTAGAACTCTACAAGTAAGCAAAGGACATAAAAAAGGAGCCTCCCGGCGGGAGGCTCCTTTTTTATGTGTTGGGAGAATAAATGGAAATTTAGCGGCGGTTCCATCCCTGTGCAGGCGGGTTTAGAACCCGCCCCTACACATTGCCAACCTTCGTAGGGGCCGGTTCCAAACCGGCCCGCCAGGACCACTTATAAATTTCTATTTATCTCATCACCGCTTCATGTACTTCCACAGCATCACCGCCGCCTCGCAGCGGACGGCGGGACGGGTGGGGGCGTAGTTGCCCTCTCCGTCTCCTCCCGCGATTCCCAGGCCTTGGGCCAGGGCGGCGTAGCCCAGGTCGGATTCCGGGATCTGGGCGGCGTCGGCAAAGTCGCAGCGGAAGATACCGGAAAGCTGGGCTACTTTTCCGTAGCCCCGGCTGTTGAGGAACATCTTCACCAACTCCGCCCTTGTCAGCACCTTGTCCTCCTGCCGCTCCTCTTTGGTAAGGATCCCCTGGCGGTAGGCGATCTCATAAAGCGTTTCCACATCCTCCTCGCCGACGTTGCTCCAGCGGTAGCCCTCGGCACTGGAAAGAAGGAGGATGTAGTCAAGCTGGGTCAATGCCTTGTCGGGCTCCGCCTTGCCCCCCATCCAGCCCACGCCGTACCGGGCCAGCTCGTCCAGGATCTCCTTGGCCCAGTGGCCCTCCAGGTCGTCATAGAACATGGTCTCCGGCTCGGTGGTCTCCGGCTCCACCAGTTCTCCGGTCTTGGCGTCCACCCCGGAGTACCAAGCGTCCCGGTCTCCCAGGGCATAGCCCGGCTTCAGGGAATTATAGTAGGTGTAGCCCGCGTTCCGCAGCAGCTCAAACTCCTTGGACATATCCAGAGCCACGGGGATCTCCATGTATCCCAGCTCCACCGGGAAGCTGCCGCACCAGACGTCGATGGCTTCCTCCTCAGAGATCAGCCCGTCGGCGGTATCAAAGACCACCTCGTCGTCAAAGCTCCTGGAGAAGCCCATGATGGAGCCGTCGGTCCCATCCACCCGGACGGTAATGCTGTTTTCCGGGAAAAAGTAGCCGTTGACCTTCTGGGCGAAGGTGAAGGAAACGGTGGAGGCCTTTTCCTTCCCGTCCACCTCGTTGTACCGCTCGGTCTTTGCAAGCTGCTCTCCCCAGAGCCGCTTCAGGAAGGCCTCTCCCTTCTCCTGGGCCTGGGCGGCGGTGAGCAGGGCCTTATATTCCTTGCTGTCCTCCTCCAGCAGTACCATTCTGGAGGGGTTATTGCCGTACATGCTGATGAGTTCGCCGGTCTTGGCGTCCACCGTCACATAGCGGCGGTAGATCCCTTCCTCGGTATTTTTGGCGTAGGAGACCCGGGCGGTCACATCCCCCGTCTCCCGGTCCACGTTGTAGCCGGCGGAGCCCAGGGCGTAGGCGTCCAGGCCCAACTCCCGCCACGCCTTGATCTTCTTGTCCAGCCCCTCCTTGTCCAGGACCCCCTCCAGCTTGGCGACTCCCTCCAGCTCCACCTCGGAAAGGGTGGGAGCGGCCTCCGGGGCGGCGGCGTCCATGGCGGCCATGGAGGTATTGGCCATCAGCTTTTCTCCGCCGGCGCCGGCGTACTGCTGACGAAGCTTGTCCCGAAGCTCGGTCAGGTTTACCAGCTCCCCGGTGGCGGCGTCCACATAGAATTCATCGGTGCCGTTGGGCAGATAGCGAAGGACCGCCGCCTCCCCCTTTTCGTTCCGGACATACTCCAGCCGGAGGGACAGGGTGGTTTTCAGAAGTTCTCTGGCCTTTTCCTCCGTGGTGGAGGTTTTGGCATCTCCGGGAGCCCCGGCGTAGTCGGACACGTCCCCTCGCCAGAACCGGGTCACCTCTCCGTCGGAGAGCCGCACCCGGACATAGACGCTCATAGGGGAGGGAAGACCGTTGAGCTCCACGTTCCCCCGGAAGGAATACTCGGTGGCAGAGAGAGACTCCGCGTCCTCCTCGGTAAAACTCACCTTCTCATTCTCCGAAAGGACCTTGTCCAGGAATGCCCTAGCGTGCTCTCCGGCCTGGGAGCGGGTCATGGCGGGGAAGGACAGCTCCCCAGAGGAGCCCATGGCAAAAACGGGCTCCACCACCCGGTCACCCTTCTCCCAGCGGTTCAGAGAGAGGACCTTACCCTCGTCGGTGGCGGTGACGCTCAGTTCCTCGTCCTCGCTCTTCCAACTCAAGCTCCAACGGGTCCCCAGGGCGGTCTCGTCAGGCTCCCCATAGAACTCGGTGTACTCGTCCCCGATCCCCAGCGTTCCTTTTACCTCCAGGGTCACCCGGGCAAGGCGCTGATCGGCGGCCTCCGCAGCCAGGGCGGGGGCCACCAGGCTGAGGCTCAGAGCGGCCCCGGTCAGAGCGGCGGCAAATTTGCAAAGCTTCATGTCAGGTCCTCCTTTTCTTTGGCCCGAAGGCCATCTCTTGCTTTTTTAGACGAAGGAGGGATGAAAAAGTTTCCTCCCTCCCCGAAAAAATTTTCCGGGAAATCGAAAATTTGTTCTTGACGCATTCGAACAAATGTTGTATAGTATAGAAGAACAGACGTTCTATTTTTTAAAAAGGGGACCTGTGGTTTATCGGTCCCGTTATTGGGACAATGGATCTGGTAATATTTTGTTATCAAATCCAATAGGAGGGTTCAGCATATGGATACCGTATATTATCATCTTCAGGCCAAACGAGTCAAGGTCAGCGGCGGCGCCGACCTTGTGACCTTCCTGCCCACTGCCGCCCCGGTCCCCAGGGAGGGGAAGGGGGCGGTCCTGGACTTTGACCGGTGCCGCCGGCGGCTGGAGACCAAGGCGGCCTGGAAGGAGTTGAACCGGGCGGCCCTCTCCCCAGAGGAGCCCCTTGCTGAGGAGTTCCCCGCCCCTCAGCCCGTCCCCTCCCTCCGGGAGCAGACAGCAGGCTGGCTGGAGATCTGCGCCTCGGTGGCGGTCATTGCCGTCAGCGTCGCCGCGGTCCTTGCCTTTTTGAGGCTGGTATGAAAAACATCACAAAGCCCCTCCCCCCTTTGGAGTACACCCCCAAAGAGGGTGGGCCTTTGTGTCGTCCACATAAGGAACATTTTATTTTAGGAAGGGCCTGCCGTAATTAGCGGCAGGCCCTTCCTTTAAAGCAAACCATTCTAAGATTATACGCACAAGTCAAGAGGCAAATCAGAAATGTCTTTTAGCCGCTTTCCCTCCACCAGATTTTCAAGGGGCTCTATGACATCCTCTCTCCCTCCCGCGCCATATTG
>CANOHR010000086.1 GCA_947565875.1 uncultured Pseudoflavonifractor sp. | reverse complement strand
CTGAAATTCAGGTAGCATTTACAAATCAATCTGACAATGTATGGCCAATTTTTGCCGAAATCGAAATTTTGGGGCAAGAGAAAAATCCTTATGACGGTCTGGTCAATGTAGCCACCCTTTCCGAGATTACTGTCCCCAGCGAGGAAGGAAACGCAGGCAAGCTCATTGACGGAAATTTGAATACCCTTTGGGTGGCCAGCGGCTCCAATTGGCCTTCCGATGTGGATTTTGCCCTGCCCGGAAACCTGGCGGTCAAGCGGGTGGAACTAGACTTTGAAAAGGTGTCCAACCGCTCCCTGGCCGTGAAGCTCAGTCGGGCGGTAAACAACGTTACCTCAGACTATCAGGCTCTTTATGATAACCCTATTACCCACAGCCTAACTAATACCTTTGTATATTCTCTTGACGAGGCCCAACGCATGACCCATCTGCGAATCTCCCTCAGCAGTCCCAACCCCTCTACCCTTTGGCCCGCCATCGCCGAAGTGCGGATCTACGCCGTGGATGAGACTATTGACCTGAACAACTACGATAATATTACTTCTTACGCCACCCCCACCCAAGGCGATGGGTACAAGGAATGGGACTTTGGAGGCAACCAGCAGGTGGCCGGGTTTAAAGTCGCTCTTCCAGAAGGGGTCACTGCTGTGTTGAAAGGGAAAACAAAACATGGCGCCGGCTGGACTACCTACTTTAAGGAACTGGTGAACGGAGACAATGTTTTTGATTTTATTAAAGGCATGAGCGTGGTCCGCGTGGAACTTAACGCCCCCTCTCAGCTTACCGATCTTCAAATTTTTGGCACCTATGCCGAGCCTATTGTAGACCGCGGGAGCGTTGCCTTTGAAAAGTCCGCCCACAGCAATTTTAACGCCGCCACCCTTTACCTTGTCAACGACGGCGACCCTTCCACCGGCTGGAAAGCGGATATGTATCCGGCCTACGTGGACATTGACCTGGAGGAAAACTACAACCTCAGCGAGATCCAGGTGTTTACCCCCACGGACGCCTGCGCCCAGTATACCCTTTACACCAGCATGGACGGCCGGGACTTTGACAAGGTGGGAGAAAAGCTGGACGACACCCCAGGCGTCACAGACGGAAATAAGTTTCCCATCAGTAAAGAGGCCCGCATCGTCCGGGTGTATCTGGAATACTATTCCAAGTCCGCTCAACCTGTTTTAAACGAGGTGCGCGTCCTGGGCACAGCCTCCGGGAGCCCCGTTCAGACCGCTCCCGCTATTAACGTGGGCCGGTTTGAGAGCACCGATTACGCCGCCCCCATTACACAGGACGATACCATTGCTGAGGTACAGGGCATTATTTCCCGCCAGGTAGGGCCCGCCTATGTGGACTGGTTTACCTTTGCTCTGGCCGACCAAGCCAGCGGCTACGACTACTTTACCCTCTCCGACGAAGGGGGAAAGATCAAGGTGACAGGCAATGACGGCGTCTCTCTGGCCACCGGCGTCAACCACTATCTGAAATACTTCTGCAATGTGAATATTTCCCAGGTAGGCTGCCAGACCGCCATGCCCGCCGCCGTGGTCCCTGTGGGTTCCCCTGTCCATAGGGAGACCCGTTTTCCCGTCCGCTACGCTTATAACTACTGTACCCACTCCTACTCCATGGCCTTTTGGGGGGAGGAGGAATGGCGCAATGAACTGGACTGGCTGGCCCTCAACGGAGTGAACGTGGTGCTGGACATTACCGGCCAGGAGGAAGTCTGGCGGCAATTTCTTATGAAGGAGGGCTATACCCACGAGGAGGCCAAGGACTTTTTGGCCGGGCCGGGCTACTATGCCTGGGCCTACATGGCAAACCTCACCGGCTTTGGCGGCCCCGTTCACGACTCTTGGCTGACCGAGCGCGCTGACCTGGGCCGAAAAAATCAGCGGATCATGCGCACCCTTGGAATGGAACCCGTTCTCCAGGCCTTCAGCGGCATGGTACCGGTAGACATTGCCACCCATGACCCCAACGCCGAGATCATTCCCCAGGGCGTCTGGTGTTCCTTCCGCCGCCCCACCATGTTGAAAACCAATACAGCCACCTACGATAAATACGCCCGGGACTTTTACGAGGCCCAAAGAGAAGTGTTTGGAGACGCTAAATATTACGCCACCGACCCCTTCCACGAGGGCGGCAACACCGGAGGGATGAGCACCACCGTGGTCGCCAGCGCCCTTTTGGACAGCCTTCTGGATTTTGACTCCGACGCGGTGTGGGTCATCCAGTCCTGGCAGGGGAACCCCTCCACCGGCCTGCTTGCTGGACTGCGTCAGGGTACAGACCGACGGGATCATGCCATTGTGCTGGACTTGTACGCTGAGAAGGATCAAAACTGGAAGACCTACGGCGAGGACACGGACGGCGACGGCCTGAAGGAATTTTCCGATACTCCCTGGGTATTCTGCCAGCTTAACAATTTCGGCGGACGGATGGGCCTGCACGGACATTTGGACGCCCTGCAAAAGAACATTCCCGCCGCCGCCAATACCACAAAGCATATGGCGGGCATCGGCATTGCTCCCGAAGCCAGCCAGGAAAATCCTCTGCTCTATGACTTTCTTTTTGAAACCATCTGGACTTCCGACGCCAACGGCATTCTTCCTGAAATAGACGTAGGTCAATGGCTGAAGGATTATGCCCACCGCCGCTACGGTGCGGAAAGCGCCAAGGCAGAGGAGGCTATGGCTATTCTGGCTGAAACCGTCTATAAGGACAGCCTAAACCGGGCGGGGCAGGGAGCCCCCGAATCGGTGGTCAACGCCCGCCCCGCTCTGAACATCGGGGCGGCCTCCACCTGGGGCAACAGTTCCATCGCCTACAACAAGGCCGAACTGGAAAAGGCGGCAAGGCTTCTTTTGGACGAATATGATACCCTTTCCCAGAGTGACGCCTATCTTTACGACCTGGCCGACATTTTGAAACAGGTCCTGTCTAACACAGCCCAAAACATTCACCGCGAGATGGCCGCCGCCTATAGAGGCAATAACGCGGAGGTCTTTGCTCAAAAGGCCGAACAGTTTTTGGCCCTTATCGACTTGAACGAGCAGATTTTGGGCTCCCGGAAGGAGTTCCTCTTTGGCACCTGGACCACCAACGCCTCTGAGCTTGCCCAGAATGCCGATGACTTTGCCAAGCGGCTCTATCTCCGCAACGCCAAAGCCCTGGTCACCACCTGGGGCTCCATTGAGCAATGTAACTCCGGCGGGCTGAAAGATTACTCTAACCGCCAGTGGGCGGGGCTCACCAACGACTTTTATAAGGCCCGCTGGGAAAAATGGATCAACGCCGCCAGTGCCAATCTGGAAAACGGCAGCAACGGGGGGATCAACATTGACTGGTTCCCTTGGGAGTGGGAGTACGCCCGGGACGTCTCCCCCTATTCCAATCAGCCAAACGGGCTGGATCTAAAGGAACTGGGCGAACAAGTCCTGGCAGAATTCAGCGTCCAGGATCCTCTGGGCCCCCGGGACTTTGATCCTGCCGCTATGACCGCCCAATCTGGCAGCGCAGAATTCTCTCAGGACAACAATCCCGCCAGCCATGTGCTGGACCGGGATGTAAGTTCCATCTGGCACACTTCCTGGTCCACTCCTCCCACCGACGATCAAAAATGGATCGCCCTTGACCTGGGACAGATTCGGGCGGTAGATGGGCTGCGGTATCTGCCTCGTCAGGACAGTTCCAACGGCATTATTACCGGTTATAAAATATTTGTCAGTTCCAACGCCGATGATTGGAATGGGACAGCGAATACCTGGACCGAGGTGGCCTCCGGCAGCTGGGACAACAACGCCGCCTGGAAGGAAGTCTCCTTTGCCACCGCCAGCGCCCGGTATGTAAAGCTGCTGGCCACCTCCGGTGTGGGCGGCTTCGCTTCCGCTGCGGAAGTCCGGATCACAGGGGACCAGACTGTTCCCGTTACCGGAGTTGCCCTGACTCCCTACACCGCCGTGCTGTGGCTCAACAAAGACCCGGCGGACAAGACCGTTTCCCTTACCGCCGCCGTTGTACCCAAAAATGCCACCAATCAGAAGGTCTCCTGGTCCTCCGGTGATGAGACGGTGGCCACGGTGGACAGTCAAGGTGTAGTCACCGCTGTGGGAGTGGGGGAGACCGACATCACCGTTACCACTGATGACGGCAGCAAAACCAACACCTGCACCGTCACTGTCAAGGCCCAAGTGGAGGATATTACCCTTAATGAGACCGCCATTACCTTATATACCAACGCCGACGACCCGGCCCACTCGGCAAGTCTAAACGCCACAGTGTCCCCCGCCAATGCGGATAACACCGCCGTGGGTTGGACCTCCGGCGACCCCAGCGTGGCCTCTGTGGAGCAAAACGGAAAGGTCACCGCCCGGGCCAGAGGTACCAGCGTGATCACCGCCGCCGCCCAGGATGAAAGCGGCGTTTCCACCCAGTGTACTGTTACAGTAAAAACCAAGCTGGAGCATGAGATCTCTGTTTCCGGGCAGGAAAAATTTGGCTCCACCCTTACCGCTAGCGTGAACCAGCTTCAAATGACCGATGAGGACAAGGCCAAGCTGCAATACCAGTGGTACCGGGGCGAGGATCCCATTTTGGGGGCAGAGGACCAGACTTACGTCCCCGTCAAGGAGGACATCGGCCAGATCCTCAAGGTGACCGTCACCGCCTCCGATCCTTACGAGGGAAGCAAGAGCGCCCTTACTCAAGCCGCCATTACCAAGGCGGACGGGCTTGCCACCGAGGCAAATCCCACTCCTGTAGACTGCACGACAGCAGACAACAACGATGGTAAACTTACCGGGTTGCATGTTGGCAGGCTTTATCAGTATAAGCTCTATTCTGATACCGACTGGACCGACGTTCCCGCCAACTCCACCGAGATCTCCGGTCTGGCCCCCGGAAGCTACCACATCCGCCGGGCGGAAACTGATACCCATTTTGCCGGCGCTCCCTCGGAGACGGTAACCATTTTGGGCTTTGGAGCCACGGCCTATACCGTCACCATTCCCCCCCACTTTACCGGCGGCGTGGTTCGGGCCGACGTCCGCCGCCCAGCAGAAGGGGAAACAGTTACTTTGACCGCAGAGCCTGAGACCGGGTATCTGCTTCAGGACGGTTCCCTAAAGGTTACGCTGGACAGCGATCCCACCCAGGAAATCTCCCTTACCCAGGAAGCAGACGGCACGTACACCTTTGTCATGCCTGCCGGAGATGTAAGCGTTGCCGCCCGGTTTGAAAAAAAGACTTATACCATTACCCACAGTCTTTCCAACGTCAATTGCAGCATGGGCGGCGAACACAGCCATACTGTAGAACACGGGGACACCCCCACCATTACGCTTACCGCCGATGAAGGATATACGCTTCCCACCACCGTTTCCGTCACTTATACCGACGGTGGCGCAGTCTTTGACGGCTACCGGT
>CANOHR010000085.1 GCA_947565875.1 uncultured Pseudoflavonifractor sp. | reverse complement strand
TTTATCGGCTTTACCATGGGGGTGGCCCCGGTATTCAGCTTCCAACTGGGAGCGGGAAACCATGAGGAGTTAAAAAGCCTCTTTTCCAAGTGCGCCAAGGTCATAGGGTGCCTTTCTTTGGTGATGACCCTATTCCCCCAGTTCTTGGCGGGGACTCTGGCGGGTCTTTTTGTAGGCTATGACCGGATCCTTTGGGAAATGACAGAGGCGGGCTTCCGCATTTTTGCCCTCTCCTTTCTCTTTAAAGGCTGGAATATTTTCGGCTCCGGCTTTTTTACCGCCCTGGGGGACGGCAAGACCTCGGCCATTCTGGCCTTTTTGCGGACCCTCCTATTTCAGTGCGGCGCGGTGCTTCTGCTTCCCTTGGCCTTCGGCCTTGACGGGGTCTGGTGGGCCACGGTGGCCGCCGAGGGAGCGGCGGTGTTGGTGACGCTCTGGTATTTTTACCGGAAAAGAAATACCTACCACTACGCATAAGAAAAAAAGAGAGTCTTTTTTGCCGACCGGGCGCATACCTCTGAAAAAGAGGTGATGGACGTGCTGGAACGGTTGGCGGACGGACTGTGGCAGCCTTGGCTTTTGGGGCTGTTCCTGCTTGCAGGGCTTTGGTGTTCCCTGCAAAGCGGCTTTTTTCAGCTTTTTGGTCTGGGCCGGTGGCTCAGGGGTTCGGTGGGAAGTCTTTTTCAGGCAAGGCGAAAGGGAAGGACCGGGGGCCTGACCCAGATCCAGGCATTGGCTACGGCCTTGGCATCCACCATCGGGACCGGTTCCATTGCCGGGGTGGCCACCGCCATTTTCTTCGGCGGGCCGGGGGCGGTATTCTGGATGTGGGCCTCCGCCCTTTTGGGCTTGATGACCAGCTTTGTAGAGAAGGCTTTGGCGGTGAAGTACCGCCGCCGGACCGGGGCGGGCTGGGAGGGCGGCCCCATGGAATATATGCTTTGCCGCCTGGGTTGGAAAAGAGCGGCGGGCTGGTTTTCCTTGTGGTGTGTGGCAGCCTCCCTTACGGGGGGAGCCATGGTCCAGTCCAACTCCATCTCCGCCGCCCTTTACACCGCTCTGGGCTGGGATCGGCTGGCAGTGGGCCTGGCGGTGGCTCTGTGTACAGGGGCGGTGATCCTGGGAGGGATCGGAAGAGTGGGGCGGGTCAGTGAAAAGCTGGTGCCAGCTATGGCCCTTCTTTTTCTTTCTACAGGTCTGGCGGTGATCCTGGCCCATAGGGAGAGGGTCCTTTCCGCCCTTCAGGAGATCCTGGGTTGCGCCCTGGCCCCTCGGGCAGTGCTGGGCGGGGGAGGGGGTTACGCCGTCAGCGCCGCCCTCCGCTATGGGGTGGCCCGGGGGGTATTTACCAACGAGGCGGGGGTAGGCTCCTCTGCCATGGCCCACGCTGCCGCCGATACAGACAGTCCCGCCCAGGAGGGCTATTGGGGGATGTTTGAGGTTTTCTTTGCCACCATTCTGGTATGCGGTGTGACGGCCCTGTGCATCCTTACCTCAGGTGTCTACGATCCCTCCGCCGCCCTGGAAGCCATCCGGGAAGGTATGGTGACGGAGGCCATGACGGGAGCGCCTCTGTCTGCCGCCGCCTTTGCTACCGTCTTTGGCAGGTGGGGGAGCTTCATCGTAGCCCTGTGTCTGCTGCTGTTTGCCTTTACTTCTCTGTTGGGCTGGAGTTATTATGGAGAACGGGGACTTGCCCACCTGACGGGAGGAAACCGTCTCCGGGGCTTTTTCCGGCTGGCCTTTCTGGCCACGGTGGTCCTGGGCAGCGTAGGGCGGGTGACCAGGGTCTGGGCCCTCTCGGATATCTGCAACGGCCTTATGGCCCTTCCCAATCTGCTGGCGGTTATGGCGTTGGCCCCGGAGGCCGTGAAGGAACTCAAAAAGAATCGCATTTAGAAAAAGAACGGAGCCAACAGGGATTTGAGATGAAACACCCTGTTGGCTCCGCTTTTTTGCGTTATGGTTCCAGGCACAACTCCAGAAGTTCCTCCGGAGTCTGGATCAGGGTGACAGCCCCGTGCCGGAGAAGAAAGTCCCGGTCCCGGAAGCCCCAGGTCACCGAGATACAAGGGAGCCCTGCGTTCTTTGCCGTCTGAAGATCCACATCGGAATCTCCCACATAGACCGCCTGCTTGGGGGAGACGCCTATGGTTTCCAATGTTTGAAGTACCATGGCGGGGTCCGGTTTTTTGGGAACGCCCTGAGCCTCATTTTCCCCGGCAGCCAGATTTATGAGTCCGGGAAAATAGTCTTGCGCCAGGGCCTTTACAGCCGCGTCAAATTTGTTGGAGACCACCGCTAGCTTACAGCCCTTGTCCCTCAAAGCTTTCAAAGTCTCTGGAATGCCGGGATAGGGGGCGGTCTTGTCCTTGCTGTGCAGGGCGTAGTAAGATTTGAAAAGGCTGAGGGCTCTGGCGGTATCCTGAGAGCTTGTCCCGGAGGGGACCGCCCGTTCCATCAGCTTGGCTACCCCGTTGCCCACAAAGGCTTTTACCTCTTTGCGGGTGCGGGAAGGAAAGCCCATCTGATCCAGGGCGTAGTTGACGGCGCTCTTCAAATCATCCAAAGTGTCCAACAAAGTGCCGTCTAGGTCAAAGATCACAGCGTCATAGGAAAGCATAACGATCCCTCCTTGTGTGGGGTATTTTACCACGCCACAAGGAATTTGACCAGCATAAATGCCAAAAGACCGCAGACAGGAAAGGTGAAAAGCCAGGCCGCTCCCAGGGAGCCGACCACTTTGCCGTCTGGGTCGGCTCCTGCACCCAGAATGGCGGCAGTTTTAGCGTGGGTGGTGGAGACGGGGAGGCCTAGAAGGGTACACAGGGCCAGGGCACCGGCGCTTCCCAGGTCGGCGGCAAAGCCGGAACGGGGGGTGAGGAGGACCATTTTCCGGCCCACGGTGTCAATGATCCGTTGTCCTCCCACCAAGGTCCCCAGGGCCATCAGGGCAGCGCAGGTCCACTGAGCCCAAGGAGGAAGGGAGAAGGCTCCGCCACGGAGGGACAGGACCAGGGCCAGTACCCCCAGAAACTTCTGCCCATCCTGACCACCGTGAAAAAAAGCGGTAAGGGCAGCGCCCAGGATCTGGCCCCGGCGGTAAGCCCTCTCTCCCTGGGGAGGGAGAAACTGGCGGAAGATCCGTCCCAGGCCCCAGCCCAGAGCCAGGGAAAGAAAAAGGCCGAGGAGGACTCGCAGAAGAACCTCCAGCCGGAGCCGTTCCACCCCAAGGGCCAGGGCTGCCCCGGCAAGCCCCGCCACCAGGGCGTGACTTTCGCTGGTGGGAATGCCGAACCTCCAGGCAAAAACGGCCCACAGCACCGTGGCGGCCAGGGCGGCGGAGAGGGCGGTAAGAGCGTAGGGACCAAAATCTGCCATAGACCAGAGGGTCCGGGCTACGGCGTCGCTGACAGCGGCGGTACAGACTACCCCCAAAAGATTAAAAAGGGCGGCCAGAGTTACGGCGGCGGGAAAGGACAACACCCCGGCGGCCACCGTGGTAGCGATAGCATTGGGGGCGTCGGTCCAGCCGTTGACCAGGATCACGGCAGCAAGGAGAAGCAGGACGGGCCATATGGACATAAAGTACACCCCCTGCCATATATTTACGGCAGAAGGTGGGGAGATATGATTTATATGGGAAAGTGATTTCCCGCCCCAGCCCGTCATTGTGGGAACTGAAGACCCCGTGTTGATCCATATTCCCTTTGCGCCGAAAGGGAATACGAAACCGTAATGGGATCCCGCCGGGCCGTCGGGGACGACGGTCCCTACGAAAGAGCGACGCCGCACCTGTAGGGGCGCACATTGTGCGCCCCTACAAAAGGTGGGATGGTCTTTGTAGGGGCGGATATCATCCGCCCGGCACAATGACCTTGCCTATTTGCGGTTCCTATCGGCGAAACGGTACAACGCTAAATCTATATTTATAGCCCTTAGTCCCTTTTGTTTCGCTCCTATTTTCCTCTTTATGCTCTTTTACAGGCGGTCGATCTCTCCTGGATGCCGTGCTTTTCGGCATAGCCGGTAAGAATCAGAACGAGAGCCCCATCCCCTGTTACGTTGCAGGCGGTACCGAAGCTGTCCTGAAGGGCAAAGACCGCCAGCATGAGGGCCTGCCCCGTGCCGTCAAAGCCCAGGACCCCGGCAATCAGGCCCAGGGAGGCCATCACCGTACCGCCGGGAACTCCGGGAGCGCCAATGGCAAAGACTCCCAGCAGCAGGCAGAAGAGAAGCATAGTCCCTACCTTGGGGAGGGAACCATAGAGGACTTGGGAGACGGTCATGCAGAAGAATACCTCCGTAAGGACCGAGCCGCACAGGTGGATGTTGGCAAAGAGGGGAATGCCGAAGTCCACCATGTCCGACCGCAGATTTTTGCTTTTCCGGGCACATTGGAGGGCCACCGCCAGGGTGGCGGCGGAGGACATGGTGCCTACGGCTGTCAGGTAGGCGGGACCGTAGCGCTTTACCACCTCCAGGCCGGAGCGGCCAGAGTAAAGGCTGGCGGCGCCGTAGAGGACCGCCATCCAAAGGTAGTGGCCCACCATGACGATGAGGATGACAGCCAGAAATACGGGAAGCTGTCTGGTAATGGATCCCTCCCAAGCCAGATCACAGAAGGTGGTGGCAATATAAAAGGGGAGGATGGGAATGACCACCTTTTGGACGATATCCAGCACGATATTCTGAAATTCCTCCAAAAAGACGGCGACTGCCCGGGCCTTGGTCCATACGGCGGCGAGACCGATCAGCACGGAGAGGGCCAGGGCGCTCATTACGGGCATGATTTGAGGAATGTCCAGCTGGAAGGCCACCTGGGGCAGAGTTCTCAGCCCCTCCACCTGGGAGGAAATACTCAGATGGGGAAGAATGGCATAGCCCGAGGCCATGGACAGAAAGGCGGCCAGGATGCTGGAGAGATAAGCCAGTGTCACCGCTACAGCCAGCATACGGGTGGCGTTGCTGCCCAGCTTGGTAATGGAGGGGGCAATAAAGCCGATAATGATAAGGGGTACGCAGAAGGTGATGAGTTGTCCCAAAATGTAGTTGAGGGTGACCACCACTTCCATGGCGCTTTCCGGAAGCACAAGGCCCAGGGCGATCCCTGAGGCCAGGGCGAGAAGGAGTCGGGCGGGCAGGCTTTTGAGCAGGTTCATAGGATCTCCTCCCAAAACAGGATATCCCATTCTATTCAGACGGAAGGAAAGGGCTTCCCATGAATTTTTCGGACGCTTGTCCCCTGACCTGCTTTTGGGGTAAGGAAAGAAAAGGGGACTTTGCAAACGGTCGAAAAAGGTTTATAATATTTGCAAACAGAAAGAGCCGAGAGGTGGTTCCTATGGGCGAAAAGCTGGGCGTGTACATCCATATCCCATTCTGTAAGGCAAAATGTGATTACTGCGACTTCCTTTCCGGGCCTGTCACAGAAGAAACGCAGTC
>CANOHR010000084.1 GCA_947565875.1 uncultured Pseudoflavonifractor sp. | reverse complement strand
TCCCCCCAGAAGCAGCTTGCAGGTCCCCTCGTTGCTCTGAGGAAAAATATCCACCTGGGTAGAGGGGTGGCTTTCGGAAAATTTCTTGATGGTCTGGGTCAGGCTGGAGTAGTCGGTAAGCCGACGGACCAAAAGCAGAATAATGGACCTCTCCCGGTCCTGAATGGCCTTTGCCACCGATACCGCCTCCCCCAGCTGACGGCTGATGGAGCCCAGCCTGGTATAGAGATAGGTCCCCGCCTCTGTAAGGGCCACGGAGCGGTTGCTGCGGGTAAACAGCTTGATCCCCAGTTCCTCCTCCATGGACTTGATCTGATAGCTTACCACAGGCTGGGAAATATACAGCGTCTCCGCCGCCCGGGCAAAATTCAGGTGATGGCCCACCTCCAAAAAACAGGCGATCTGCATGGTATTCATCCCCTGCTCCCCCCTTCTTTCCCCTTTTCCCGGCCCGGTCATCCCATACAAACCGCCTGGAAAAGGCTCTTTCCTCTCTTATGATAAAAATTTTTTATCATTATATCAAATAGACCAATTGTTTGTCAAATCACAAACCTGATACAATGGTCTTAGCAAAACCCCAAAAAAGTAAAAAGGAGAGATTGGAATGGAAGAGAAAAAGCTTTCCCGCCGTCAGTTCCTGAAGGGGAGCGTAGCCGGTACCGCCAGTCTGGCTGCCGCCGGACTGCTGGCCTCCTGCGCCGCCAAGCCGGAGGACAGCCCTGCTCCCTCCGCCGCCCCCGTCCCCACCGTTGTGCCCACCTTTGATAAGGAAGTGGATTTCCTCATCGTAGGGTACGGCCTGGCCGGAGAGGCCGCCGCCCTGGAGGCCAGCGACATCGATCCCAACGCCAAGATCTGCGTACTGGAAAAGATGCCTGAGACCCTGGCCGGAGGCAACTCCATCGCCTCGGGCCAGACGGTGATCCTGCCCAATCCCGACGATCTGGATACCTTCCGTCGGTATCTCTACGCCTGCTCTCAGCCCAACCCCATCAAGGACGAGTATCTGGACTACCTGGTGAAGGAGTTTGCCGAGCAGGGCGAGTGGATCCAGGGCACCGTGGAAAAGGTGGATTATGAGTTCGGTTACGTAGGCGGCGGCCCCATCAACTGGGGCTCTCTGGTCACCGAGTTCCCCGACCTGGACGGTGCCAGCTTCTCCGGCTGCTCCTCCCATGTCCGTAAGAAGGGAACGACCTTTGAAAACGGCGGCGTGTGGCATGGCTTTGACAAGGCCGTCCGTGCCCGGAACAACATTGAGCTTTGTTTTGAGACCGCCTTCAAGTCCCTCATTCAGGATGAGACAGGCAAGGTCCTGGGTATCGTAGCTACCGACAAGGACGGCAAGGAGTTTACCATCGGCTCCGGCAAGGGCGTAGTCCTGGCCTGCGGCGGCTATGAAAACAACCTGGAGATGCAGCGGGACTTCCACGGTATGGACCAGGTCTATACCGGCGGCACTCCCGGCGACACCGGAGACGCCATTCAGGTTTTGATGGCCGCCGGAGCCAAGATCTGGCACATGAAGAACCAGACTCAGTCCGGCGGCTTCTGGCTGGGGATCAAGGTGCCTGATTTTGAGGCCGCCTTCATGCGCAACTTCTCCATGGTGGGCACCTCCTGGATCGAAGTGGCCGCCGACAATACCCGCTTCTATGATGAGACCGGCGCCTATCACCGCCAGCACATGAAGTTTAAGGAGCATGGCCATTACATGGACCTGATCCATGAGCGGGTGCTTCCTGTCAGCCTGATCTTTGATGAAAAGACCCGCACCGCCGGACCCATCGTCACCAAGTGGCTGAGCTGGCCCATCACCACAGAGGGCTATCAGTGGTCCGACGACAACAGCGTGGAACTGGAAAAGGGCTGGATCATCAAGGCGGACACCATCGAGGAGCTGGCGGAAAAGCTGGGCCGGGATCCTGCCGCCCTGAAGGCCACCATTGACAAGTATAACGCCATGGCCAAGGCGGGCAAGGATACCGAGTACGGCCGGAGTGCGGAGAAGATGAGTCCCATCGACACCGCTCCCTTCTACGCCGTGGGCATCGCCCCCGCCCTGGTGGGCACCACCGGCGGCGCCGAGCGGAACACCAAGGCCCAGGTCCTGCGCTGGGATGGCTCCGTGATCCCCAACCTCTATGAGGCCGGCGAGCTGGGCTCCTATGTCTCCAACCTCTACCAGAACGGCATGTTCCTGGCCGAGGCCATTGCCACCGGCCGGAGCGCGGCGGACACCGCCTTTGGCGGCCGCTCCAGTGTGGCCTCTCCCCTCATTATGAAGGTGGAGGAATACAATATTGCCGACAAGCCTGATGGAAGCTATGAGCAGCTTATCAAGGGCAACCACGGTGAATTTACCCTGAAGGTAGACGTTGCGGGGGGCAAGATCACCGATATGTCCATTACCAGTGGTCGTGACAACATGTTTATGACCGACGAGCAGCTGAGCTCCTTCTTCAACGAAGTCATGTCCGGCCAGACGGTGGAGGTGGACGCCATCTCCGGCGCCACTTTGGATTCCAACGCCATGACCGACGCACTGAAAAAGATGTTTGTAAAATAATTGATATCCCGCAAAAGGACCTCCGCCCGGCTTATGCTTGGGCGGAGGTCCTTTTTGATCCCTACGCGGTGAAATGGAAATTTATCCCTTCGCCGCGGCAATAAAATCCCGAAAAAGGGGGTGGGCCTTGTTGGGGCGGGACTTGAATTCCGGGTGAAACTGGACTCCCACGAACCAGGGATGGTCGGCAAGCTCCACCGCCTCCACCAGCCGCCCGTCGGGGGACAGCCCCGCCAGCTTGAGCCCCGCTTCTGTCAAAGCCTGGCGGTATTCGTTATTGAACTCATAGCGGTGACGGTGCCTCTCCCGGATCTCCTCCATGCCATAGGCCAAGCGAAGCCTGGCCCCCTCCTCTGTTATCCGGCAGGGATAAGCCCCCAAACGCATGGTCCCCCCCTTGGCGGTGATCCCCCGCTGGTCCGGCATCAGATCAATGACCGGATGGTCGGTATGATCGCACAGTTCGGTGGAGTGGGCGTCGGTCATCCCCGCCCTGTGCCGTGCAAATTCCACCACCGCCATCTGCATTCCCAGGCATATCCCGAAATAGGGCACTTTACGCTCCCTGGCATAGCGGATGGCGGAGATCATCCCCTCCACCCCCCGCTCTCCAAAGCCACCGGGGACCAGGATCCCGTCACAGCCTCCCAGGACCCCGGTCGCGTTCTCATCGCTGACCTGCTCGGAGTCTACCCAGTCGATATCCACCATCACGTCGTTTTCGATCCCCCCGTGGTGAAGGGCCTCCGCCACCGAAAGATAGGCGTCATGAAGCTGCATATACTTCCCTACCATGGCGATCCTCACATGCTTTTGGGCGGTCTTGGCCCGTTCCACCGTGGAGCGCCACCGCTCCAGCTCCGGCTCCCGGTCCTCCAGTCCCAACCGCTTACAGGCCACATGGCCCAGTCCTTCCTCCTCCAGCATAAGGGGGACCTCGTAGAGAATGGGGGCAGTAAGATTCGCGATCACGTTCTCGGGGGGAATGTTGCAGAAAAGGGATATCTTCCGCCGCACATCCTCCGGGATCTCCTCATCCGACCGGCACAGGATCACGTCGGGCTGGATCCCCAAACTGAGAAGTTCCTTGGCCGAGTGCTGGGTGGGCTTGCTCTTCAACTCTCCTGTTCCGGGAATGGCTACAATAAGGGAAACATGGAGAAACATACAGTTTTCCCGTCCCACTTCCACCGCCGCCTGGCGAATGGCCTCCAGAAAAGGCTGGGACTCGATGTCGCCCACGGTGCCACCGATCTCGGTAATGACCACATCGGCCCCTGTCTCCTGCCCCGCCAGATAGATCCGCTTTTTGATCTCGTCGGTAATGTGGGGGATGACCTGGACCGTCCCTCCCAGATAGTCCCCGCTGCGCTCCCGGTTCAGTACCGACCAGTAGACCTTGCCGGAGGTCACCGAGGAGTGGACGGTCAGGTTCTCGTCAATGAACCGCTCATAGTGGCCCAGATCCAGGTCGGTCTCCGCCCCATCCTCGGTGACAAAGACCTCCCCATGCTGAAAGGGGCTCATGGTACCGGGATCGATGTTGAGGTAGGGATCGAACTTCTGGATGGTGACTTTGTACCCTCTGGCCTTCAGGAGGCGGCCCAGGGAGGCGGCCGCGATCCCCTTTCCAAGGCCGGAGACCACGCCTCCGGTGACAAAAACGTACTTGACTGCCATATCTCTTCCCTCCGTTCCGACCCCGTTGCCGGCATTTTCCGGCCCCTTCGCCGGATTTTCTAAACTCTCATTTTACTCGCCTGCTTTTTTCCTGTCAACGGCCCGAGGAAATTTTTTTCTAAGACTTCCGCTCCTCCACAATAGAGCGCCCACGGCAAGGACTTTTCTTTGCCGTGGGCGCTCTATTGATATACCTTCTGTATTTTTTCCCTTTATAATTCCTCTTTGTTTTCACCATTTTCCTCATCCTCCGGCTTTTTCCGGCGGAATTTCATCAGTAGCCAGCACAGCAGGATACTGAACTGATAGAGGAGGATCATGGGGATGGCTACCATGATCTGGGATACGATATCCGGTGGAGTAATGATCGCCGCAACGATAAAGATGACCACAACGACCACCTTCCGGGCCTTCTTCATCCACTCCACCTTGATGAGCCCCAGTTGGGTCAGCAGCACCGAGGCCACCGGAAGCTCAAAGACCATACCGAAAATGATAAAGATGGTCAGCAGAAAGGAAATGTAGTTGTGGACTGAGATGGAGGCGGTAATGTCCGTCCCCGCCCGGATCCCAATGAGGAACTCCAGCATAAAGGGGAGCATGAGCTTATAGGCAAAGATCACTCCGCCCACAAAGCAGATCAGCCCAAAAAAGATAGCCAAAATGGATAAAACGCTTTCCTTCTTTTCCAGACCGGGCCTGGCAAAGGCCCAGATCTCATAGAGGATCACCGGCAGGCTCACGCAGACCGCCGCCACCAGAGACACGGAAAAATGCTCCAGCAGCAGCTCCTGGGGGGAGAGGTATACATACCGGTACCCGTATCCCCGTCCGATGTCGGTGAGCAGGCTCACAAGGTCCGAGGCAAAGGAAAGGCTCACCAAAAAGGCCAGCACCAAACACGCCACGCATACCACCAGCCGGTTACGCAGCTCCCGCAGATGGCCGGACAGGGCCATGGTCTTGCCCTCCGGCTCCTTCTTCTTTTTTCCCATTATTCCTCAGTCTTACCCTTTTCCTTCTTCTCCTCGTCCTCATCCTCAGACATGCCGGCGCGGAGATTCTTCACGCTCTTCCCGATCATCTTGGTCAGCTTGGGGATCTGGGTGGGTCCAAAGATCACGATCACCACCAAAAGAATGATAAGCAGCTCCGGTGTACCAAACTTCATTGTTATATTTCCTCCTTATATTCCTTTTTGTATACGCCTATGATTTTCCGCCCTCATTTGGTTTATTAAACTTTCCAG
>CANOHR010000083.1 GCA_947565875.1 uncultured Pseudoflavonifractor sp. | reverse complement strand
CTGGAGTTCCACAAGCTCCTTCTGGAGGGCAAGCTGCCCCTCACCATCGGCGGCGGCATCGGCCAGTCCAGGCTTTGCATGTATCTTTTGGGCCGGGCCCATATCGGTGAGGTCCAGGCGGGGATCTGGGATCAGGCTACCGCGGACGCCTGCTCCTCCGCCGGAGTGATCCTGCTGTAAGCGCGAAAAATAAAAAACGGAGCGGGTGGCATGAGAAAGATATTCGTCATTGGTTCTACCGTGACCGACATCGTGGTCAATCTGGATGCTCTGCCCCGGACGGCTCAGGACGTCCACATCAAGTCCCAGCGGGCCGTACTGGGCGGCTGCGCCCACAATGTGGCCGATATGATCGGCCACTTCGGGGTACCTTATGAGCTTTTCTCTCCGGTGGGGACCGGTATCTACGGGGACTTTGTCAGGACCCATCTGGCTCAAAAGGGGATCGTTTCCCGGATCCCCACCCCCGAGCAGGACAACGGCTGCTGCTACTGCTTCGTGGAGTCCTCAGGGGAGCGGACCTTCATCGTGGACCACGGGGCGGAATACCTCTTTAAGCCCGAGTGGTTCGACCTGGTCCGGCCGGAGGATTACAGCTGCGCCTATATCTGCGGACTGGAGATCGAGGAAAAGACCGGAGACGTGATCCTGAACTTTCTGGAAAGAAGCGGTCTTCCCGTCTTTTTTGCCCCCGGTCCCCGGCTGTGCCGGATCGATCCTCTTTTGATGGAGCGGATCTTCGCCCTGCGGCCCATCCTCCACCTCAACGATGACGAGGTCAAGGACTATACCGGCTCCCCCACCATTGAGGGAGCGGCCGCCGCCCTCTACACCCTTACCCAGAATACCCTTATCATTACCACAGGCGCAAACGGGGCCTGTTATTACGACGGAAAGGCCCTTGTCCAGATCCCTCCGGTCCGGGTAGACCATGTTACCGACACCATTGGGGCGGGAGACGGTCACTGCGGCGCGTTGATGGCGTGTCTGGCCAAAGGAATGGACCTTTCCCAGTCTATCGCTCAGGCCAACGCCGCCGCCGCTACGCTGGTGACTGTTCAGGGCGGGACCCTCTCCCATGAGCAATTTTTGGAAGCCGGGCTTGGATAAATTCACAAAAAAGTCCCGAAGCGTTCCCACGCTTCGGGACTTTTTTCTTTTCCCACCTTCCTTTTGTGACAGTCTCTGTTTCTTTTTCCGTCCATGTCCCTTTTTTATTTATAAAAAGTGCCTAAAATACAAATATAAAAATAAATTTACAAATCCAAACAACAGGTGTATAATATTTTTACTCCCTGGCTTCCCCATAGGGCCAAAATATTGGAGTATAAGGAGAGAGTACGCATGAAAAAAAGGATCACCGCTCTTGCCCTGGCCTTTGTCATGGTCCTGGGGACGGCCGCTCTGGCCGTCGGTACGGAGAAGAGCATCTCCGTCACCCCCATGGATATGACCATCAACGGTCAGGCCGTCACCCCCACCAAGTCCAACGGGGAAGCCGCCGAGGTATTCGCCTATGACGGCGCTACCTACGTGCCCCTTCGCTACCTCAGTGAACTGCTGGGCATCGAGGTCGTTTGGGACAAGGATCATCCCAACACCGCTACCCTGGTGAACGTACCCGGCTTTACCGCTCCCGTCTCCGGCTATGCCGACGGCGTCTACACCGCCTCCGGAACCGGTATGGGCGGAGACGTGCCTGTCACCGTCACCGTAGAGGGGGGCAAGATCGCCAAGATCGACATCGGCAAGCACAGCGAGACCCCCGGGATCTCCGATCCCGCCATCGCCCAGATCCCCCAGGCCATCATCGACGCCCAGAAGCCCCAGGTGGACGTGGCCTCCGGCGCCAGCATCACCTCCCGGGCCATTATGGAGGCCGTGGAGAAGGCCCTCAGCGGCGGTAAGGGCGAGACTGCCGCCGTGGTCATGCCCTTTGACAAGCCTGACGTCATCGTAGTAGGCGCCGGTATCGCGGGCCTCAGCGCCAGCGTGAAGGCCGCTGAACTGGGCGCCAATGTGCTGGTCCTGGAGCAGGCCGCCCGGGTGGGCGGCTCCGGCAATCTGGCCGGAGGTTCCATCGTAGGCGTGGGTACCAAGATCGAAGCGGAAAACAAGCTGGAGGACTCCCCCGAACTCCTGTACGCCGACTTTGAGCGTCTCGGCGGAAAGGGGAACTTCAATCCCGAGGCCGCCATGACCTTTGCCCAGAACTGCGGCCGGGCGGTGGACTGGCTGGATGAGGTCATCGGTATCGATTTTGGCAAGCGGACCCCCACCTACGGCTCCTATGAGCCTCTGAACGTTCCCCGGGTCCACTACGCCGTGCCCGAAAGCGGCGTGGTGGAGGATTCCAGCGGCAAGGGCGCCTCCGGCTTTGTGAAGGGCCTTAAGACCAAGCTGGACGAGTACGCCGCCGCCGGGAAGGCCTGCCTTCTTCTGAAGACGGAAGCCACCGACATCATCCTGGAGAATAACGTCATCACCGGCGTCACCGCCAAGGACGCCAATGGGAACACCGTCACCTACACCGCCCCCTCCATCATTTTGGCTACCGGCGGCTATGGCCACAATGAAAGCTGGCTCAAGGAGTATAACTTCACCAACGTAGCCACCTCCGCTCCCGCCACCGCCAACGGCTCCGGCTACGATTTTGCCCGGAAGGCGGGCGCCGTGTTTGACGGCATGGACTTCTGCACCGCCTACGGCGGCTGTATTCCCGTCACCGGCTTTGATAAGAGTCTTACCATCAATACCTACTCCTTTAAGGACGCCATCTGGGTAGATCTGAACGGCAAGCGCTTTGCCGATGAGACCACCGCCGATTCCAAGGTGAAGTCCGACTCCTGGACCCAGGCCAAGGATAACGTGGTCTTTTCCGTCTTCCCCGCCAGCGCCAAGACCGCCGACAACTCTCCCCTGCTTGGCGGCGACTGGGCCAAGCTGGAGGAGTTAGCCGCCGAGGGCAAGTATGTCTTTAAGGCCGACACAGTAGAGGAACTGGCCGCTTTGGCGGGGATCGACGCCGCCGGGCTTGCCGCCACGGTGAAGCAGTACAACAAGGACTGCGCCGCCGGTAAGGACAGCGCCTTCGGCCGCACCAACGCCCTCACCGCTATAGAGGGACCCCTCTACGCCGTATATACCATTCCCTACGTACTCATCACCTCCGGCGGTCCCCGTGTCAACAGCAGCGCCCAGATGCTCCGTGCCGACGGTAGCGCCATTGAGGGCGCCTTCCTGGCCGGAGAACTCATCGGCATGGGCAATGTCTGCGGCCACACCACCATCGGCGGCATCGGCCACGGCAACTGCGCCACCTGGGGCATTATCGCCGCAGAGAATGCCGTCGCCCGTGCCAAGGGCTGATCGGCCCCCGTTGAAAATGAGGCGGAAGAGGGTTTTCCTCTTCCGCCTCACGTTTTATTCCCTTATTTCACCCAGCCTACTTCTTCAAAAGTTTTTTGCAGCCCCTCCTCCGGCTCCTTCGTGACCAGACTCACCACCACGATAGCGACGCAGGCTGCCAGAAAGGCGGGAAGCAACTCGTAGATGGCCCAAGCACCACCCATAGGAGCCACCAGATACTTCCACACAAAGACCATCACCCCGCCGGTAACCATTCCCGCCAGCGCCCCCTGCCGGGTAGAGCGCTTCCAGAACAGGGCAAAAAGCATCACCGGTCCAAAGGCCGCCCCAAAACCCGCCCAGGCAAAGGAAACCACCTGGAATACCGAACTGTTTGGATCCCAGGCCAGGATCACGCCGATGACTGCGATGAGGGCCACTGTCCCCCGGGCGGCCAGCATGGAGGAGCGGGCGCTCATTTTGATCCCGAAGAACTCCTCCATCAGATCCTTGGATACGCTGGAAGCGGCGGTCAACAGTTGAGAGTCGGCGGTAGACATGGTGGCCGCCAAAATCCCCGCCAGGATCACCCCCGCTAAAAGGGCCGGCAAAAAGCCTTTTTGGCCCATCAGTCCGGCAAGCTGGATCACCACCGTTTCCGAATCAGCGCTGGTGGTAAGAAAGGGGATCTTCCCCGCCACGGAAACGCTGTATCCCACAACGCCGATGACGATGGCCACAAACATGGAGATCACCACCCACACAGAGGCGATATGGCGGGAAACCTTCAGCTTTTCCTCGTCCTGAATGGCCATAAACCGCAGCAAAATATGAGGCATTCCAAAATAACCCAGCCCCCAGGCCAGTGTGGAAACAATGCTCAGTCCGCCAAAGGTCCCGGCCTGACCGGTGGAGGCGTCATACCCCTGGGCCAGGTTCAGATACCCCGGCAGGGCCGCCGCGTTTTCCGCCACCGCACTCCATCCTCTGGCCTGCTGAACGCCGAAGAGGATCACCACCACCAGCGCAATGGACATGACCACGCTCTGCACCAGGTCGGTAGTAGACACCGCCAGGAAACCGCCCAACACTGTATAACCGACAATGACCAGGGCGCCCACGATCATGGCGGCGTGATAATCCACCTTCAACAAACTATTAAACAACGTCCCCACCGCCTTGAAGCCCGAGGCCGTATAGGGAATAAAAAAAATCAGGATGATCACCGCCGCAATACAGGAAAGAATATGGCGCTTATCCCCATACCGCCGGGAGAAAAAATCCGGGATAGTGATGGCTCCAATGGCCGCAGAATACCGACGCAGCCGTTTTGCCACAAGCAGCCAGTTAAGATAAGTACCCGCTGCCAGGCCGATCACCGTCCATCCCACCTCCGCCACGCCGCACAGGTAGGCAAGTCCCGGAAGGCCCATCAGCAGATAGCTGCTCATGTCCGAGGCCTCAGCGCTCATGGCGGTGACCAGCGGCCCCAAGCGGCGGCCCCCCAAAAAGAAGTCATTTGAAGAATTTCCTCCGGCCCGGTTAAAGAACAGGCCGATCCCGATCATAGCGCCCAGATAGACCACAATGGCCAGAATGATACATAATTGCGCAGTCGTCATATAGTTCGCTCCTTTCACATAGCGTCAGCCATCATACCACACTCCGGGCTGAAACAAAATACAGAACGAGGTATAGAATAAATTCTATACCTCGTTCTGTATTTTTCCCCCCCATATCTTTATTTTACATTATTTTTTATTAGACGAATATAAATACTTTTCCTGTTCTAAAAATAAAATTTTTATTTTACGGCTTTTCTTTTGCCCGGTAGCTCTCCAGGAAAGGCGGGGTCACCCGGTCCGTATAGGCAGTAAGGGAGTATTCGCCGCCGCACAGGCACCAATCGTATAAAAGCGCCCGCTCCCACAGGGCATAGGCCTTCACGATCTCGTTGGCTGTACAGTCTTCCCGAAGCTGGCCCTGCCGCTGCCCCTCCCCGGCGATCTGGCGCAGAAGCTTAAAGTAAGTCCGGTTCCGGTCTAGCAGATGCTTCTCCCCTCTGGCTAAAAGTTGGGTGGACAGAAGCCGGGTCAACAGGTCCAGAGAGACCCGGTCCTCGATCATGGCAAACAACTCGTGGTTAAGATAGATCAGTTTATCCAGCGCGTCTG
>CANOHR010000082.1 GCA_947565875.1 uncultured Pseudoflavonifractor sp. | reverse complement strand
AGGGTGGACGGTTATTCGGTTTTGGGGGAAGGGGATACATACAGTGGATACCGTTCCGGTATCATTGACGCCACGGGAGCCTATACGGCGGAGCCCATTTATCAGAACATTTGGACAGGCTATGGCTATGAAGGGGGGCGGACCTTCCAGGCGGAGGACGGGTCCTTCGGCATCATGGAGGCTGATGGGACCGTTCGGGTCTTTCCGGTCCAGGGAGTAGACTACCTGGGTGGGTTTACCCGCGGAGTGGTGGATTACCGCCTGGGAGAGAAGGAAGGGCTGATGGATGCCTGGGGCAACAAGCTCACCGAAGCGCTCTATGATATGGTATCTGTACAGGAAGACGGATGGGTCAAGATAAAAAATGAGGAAAAATGCGGTATAATGACCCTGGAGGGCAAGGTGGTGATCCCAACCATCTATGATGAGGTATGGGGCGGCGGCGCCTCCCGTACCGATCTGGTCCAGGTCTATCGGGATAGGAAGTGCGGCCTTGCCAGTCTCCAGACGGGGGAGGAGGTCCTTCCCTGCGCCTTTCAGAACATTGACGCGGCCAACGTGGCCCTGGCCTTGGGGGTCACGACCCAGGAGGAGATATACCCCGCCTGCGCCGGACGGTGTAGGGAGCTGGGCCTTTCGGTGACCTGGCTGGAGCCCGGAACTGTTGTGATGCGCCGCTACGGAACGGACCGGATGATCCTGGTCAAGGGGGGGATGGCGGCTCTCTATGGTCTGGACGGGAAGCAATATACCGACTATATCTTTGATGTGGTGGGGGAATTTAACGCCCAGGGCCACGCGGTAGCCATGAAAAACGGAAAATGGGGCCAGACCGGCCTGGATGGAAACACTGTGGTGGACTTCGTCTATGACATGGAGGAGGAAGCCAAGGATGATGTGGGGGTAAAATTTGTCAGCAAAAGGCCGGGGGAGCCCCCCTACGCTCTGGAAAAGCTGGACGGGACCCGGCTCACCGGCTACGACTTCTGGGCCTATCATCCTTTTGTCAACGGGTTTGCCATGGTCACCGACGGCAGTGAGGGCTGGAGGTTCATTGATACCACCGGCAAGGCCATCACAGAGCAAAAATACTCCGGCCTGAGCCTGAATGATATGAAGATGGGGGGCAGCTATTTCGGAGAGGATGGCTATGCCATCGTTTACGGTCTGCAGGGGGGCTATAACATCATTGACGCCACGGGCCGGGAGCTGTTGCCGGAGAGAAGCTCCCGAAAGCCTTGGCGGGCCGGGGGCGGTCTGTTTGGCGTAGAACTGTCCGGCGGGGTGGGCTTTGTTGACAATACGGGAAAGCTGGTCATTGAGCCTCAATATGACTATTCTACGAATCCCAAGGGCTTTATGGTGGGGAATGTCTTTGATGAAGAAACCGGTTTGGCCAGCGTTCGGATCAATGGCGTCTGGATCACCATTGATACCCAGGGCAACCGGGTGACAGAGCCTGTGGAGAATGCGGGAGAAAAGGGAAATTATCGGGAGGGGCTGGCCACAGCCACCTGGTACGGCTTTGGCGAGGGCTGGTCCGGGGGCCCCTGGGGCTTTCGGGATGAGGCGGGGGAGTGGACGGTCCCCCAGATGTTTGACACCGTGGGCCACTTCGACCACGGCTATGCCTCCGTGACCTCAAACGGGGTCTACGGCCTGCTGAAAAATCCCCTTCAGAGGGAAGGAAATACGGAGGAGGACGCTGACGCCCACAAGGTCTCCGACTGGGCCGCCGCCGAGGTCGCCGCCGCCACGGAGGCGGGGTATGTGACAGCCCGGTGCTCCACCTATCAGACCCACCCCATCACCCGGCTCCAGTTTGCCGAGCTGGCGGTGAATTATTTGGAGAAAACCACGGGAGAGCCGGTGGCCCCCGCTCCGGCGGATACCTTTACCGACGCCGCCGACGAGGCCGTTTTGAAGGCCTATGCCGCCGGGATCGTCCAGGGGGTGGGGGAGGGCCGCTTTGACCCGGAGGGCCTTCTCACCCGGGAGCAGCTTGCCGCTATGCTTTGGCGCTCCATGAGCAAGACCGGGCTGACCTGGCCCTGGACGGCGCGCCTGGAGGGCTATACCGACAACGCCTTGGTTTCCGACTGGGCCAGGGAAGGGGTAGCCACTCTGGTGGGGCTGAAGGTCATGGAGGGAACGGGGGAGAAGACCTTGTCTCCCCAGGACTCCTGCACCGTAGAGCAGGCTATCCTTCTGGTCTACCGGGCGGTGGGGGGAAAGACCGTCTCCCAGGCCGTCAAACGGCAGGCAGACCTGGACCGGGCCACCATCCAGGGCCTTGAGATCGGTACACCTTTTGCAGACCTGCCCCCGGAGCTGCGCTCGGAGCTGGAGCCGGTGGGAGAGCCCTTCGACGGCTGGCCGGGGGAGCCGGGAAAGGAGATCGCCCGGAGGTATCAGGCCCCCGGCATCGAGATCATCACCAGCGAGGCGTCGGAACCGGTACTGAAGCGGGTCCTGGAGGGACAGGACAAGGAATACCTTCTGAAATACTACGGCTCAGAGGATTGGAAGGAGGTCTATGAGCGGGAAAAGGGCCGGGAATATGTGGATACGGTGATCCTGACCGGAGACGGCTACAGGATGGTTTCCGGCCTGAAGGTGGGAGACAGCCGGGAACGGGTAGAGGAGTTGGGCTATGATCTGATGGGGGAGACCTATGAAGGAAGCGTAGGCTTTGACGGCTCGACGGCCATCTATATGGCGGAGGACCAGGTGGAGCGCATTGAGGTATGGGACTGCATCGGCCGCCGGGTGGGCGCCTTTATGGATCCATGAGGGGCGTTTGAGGATAGGAGGAAGTGTATGAAGACGGACTTGACCGCCATTCCCGGCGTAGGAAAAAGTATGGCGGAGCGTTTGACGGCTCTGGGAATCCGGTGGGTGGAGGACCTGAAGGGGCGGGACCCGGAGGAACTCTACCGGATGGACCAGGCTCGTTTCCCCGGAGAGACTCTGGACCGCTGCTGCCTCTATGTCTACCGTTTGGCTGTGGCCTTCGCGGAGGGAAAGGCGGACACGCCGGAAAAGCAAAAGTGGTGGAGCTACAAGGACTGAAAAGACGCCCGGCGGAGGCTTCCGCCGGGCGCAAAATATTGGCTTATTGCAGGGATCGTAGGGGAGGGGCTTGCCCTTCCCGCAAGGGGGCTTACCGGCTCAAAACAGCAGAAACCCCATAACAAAGGGGACCACAAGGGAAAGACCCAGTCCCACGCAGCACAGGATAAAGCCCAGTTCCGGCTTGCCACCGGTGGCCTTGGGCTTGGGGGCGATAAGAAGCCCGATGACGGATAAAATGATCCCCGCCAAAAAGAGACTGCAGCAGAGAATACTCATAACACCCAAGATCAGACTTCTTTTGCTGCCCAGACTGAGAGCCTCGTTGGCCATCTTCTCCCGGAGAGCCTCGTTTTCCGAATTGACCTTTTGGGCGAAGGAGCGAATAAAGCCGGCGAATTGCTCCAGCTCCTCCTGCTGATTGATGTTGAGATGGTGGAAGCGGTCGAACTGTAGAAGCTGGGCGTCCACATAGAATTCTAGCGGGGAGGCTCCCTCCTTGTCCCGCAGCTTGACGTTGATGTGGGAGAGCTGCTCCTTCTTCCGCTTTTCGGTAAGCTCCACAAGCCCCAGCTGATCTCCGGTGACGAGAATGGGAGCCTGGAACCGAATATCGTCCTTTTCAAAGCCCAGGGGAATGACCCACATCCGGGCGGCGTCGAAGGCCACGGCGTAGGTGTAGTGATAGATGGTGGTGGTGCGGCCTGAGTGGGCGCTGCGCTCATAGCGGGCGCATACCATCTTGTAGTCGCTTTCATTGGGAAGGGCTTTGGCCACCAACTCCCGGAGCCGGACCATATCCTCCCCCTCCTGGGCGGCGGACAGGTTTTTGTGTCGTTTCACAATGGTGTAGACCGCGCAGAGAGCCAGGATGGCCATCAGAACAGGAAACGCGTATTCACTCACAGGTATCATCCTCTCCTTTGGACTTTTCGGCATGGAACGCTATGAATTATACGATAAAACCCGGCAAAAGGGAAGAGGAACTTGTCAATTGATCTTCACTGTGGTACAATTGTTCCAAAGAAACCCAAAAGGGGGGAGATGCCTTATGCCATACCGTCCGCTGGCCGATGAGATCCGGCCGGAGACTTTGGATGAGGTCGTGGGTCAAAAGCACATTCTGGGGGAAGGGGGCCTTCTTCGACGGATCATAGAGGGGGGCAGTATCCCCAACCTTATTTTCTACGGCCCTTCCGGCACGGGAAAGACCACTGTGGCCAACATTATCGCCAAGCGGACCAACCGGACCCTGCGCCGCCTGAACGCCACCACCGCCTCCCTTTCCGATGTGAAGGAGGTCATCGGCCAGGTGGGGACCCTTCTGGCCCCGGAAGGAGTTTTGCTTTACCTGGACGAGATCCAGTATTTCAACAAAAAGCAGCAGCAAAGCCTTCTGGAGGTCATTGAGCGGGGGGATGTGACCCTTATTGCCTCCACAACGGAGAACCCTTATTTTTATGTCTATAACGCCGTCCTCTCCCGGTCCAGCGTCTTTGAATTCAAACCCCTGGGCGCCGAGGACCTGTTGCCCGCCGTGGAGCGGGGGTTCCGGCTGATGGGGGAGCGGCTGGGAGCCAAGGCCAAGCTGGAGGAGGGCGTGACAAGCTACATCTCCGCCGCCTGCGGCGGAGATTGCCGAAAGGCCATGAACGCCGTTGAGCTTCTGATGAACGCTGCCCCGCGCAAGGGAAAAACCTTGACAGTCACTCTGGCCGATGCCCAGTCAGCGGCTCAGCGTTCCGCTATGCGATATGACCGGGAGGGGGATGACCACTACGACATTGCCTCCGCCCTGATGAAGTCCCTCCGGGGCTCCGACCCGGACGCCGCCCTTCACTATCTGGCCCGGCTTCTGGAGGCGGGGGATCTTCAGACCGCCATCCGCCGTCTTCTCTGCTCCGCCAGCGAGGATGTGGGTATGGCCTATCCCCAGGCGGTGTCCATCGTAAAGGCCTGTGTGGACAGCGCCCTTCAGCTGGGCCTTCCCGAGGCCCAGCTTCCCCTGGCCCAGGCGGCCATTCTTCTGGCCACCGCCCCCAAGTCCAATTCGGTGGTGGCCGCCATCGGCGCGGCCAGGGCCGACGTGAAGGCGGGAAAGACGGGGGAGTATCCCCGGCACCTGCAAAACGTTCACGCCGATTCGGCGGGGATGGAGCGGGACCAGGGGTACCTGTATCCCCACAGCTATCCCGGCCACTGGGTCAAGCAGCAGTACCTGCCCGATATCCTGCTGGGTGCGCAGTATTATGTATTTGGCGACAACAAAAACGAGCAGGTCGCCAGGCAGTATTGGGAAAAGATCAAGGGAGAGGACTAAAAAAGAGCGGGGCGCCCCGCTCTTTTCATTCCCCCATTTCTACCGCGTTATATCAAAATGGGGCTCTTTTTCAGTGCGGCAGATCCCTATTTCCCTTCCCCAAATATGGTTTCTCCTCCTGCTTTCATACACCCCGCCGGGGCATAACTCCATCCGCCCATT
>CANOHR010000081.1 GCA_947565875.1 uncultured Pseudoflavonifractor sp. | reverse complement strand
CGCCAACAAAAACTGTAATTACAACTACGGTCCACAACAGTGCTATTTTCACTTGTTTATAATTTTTACTTAAATTCTTCATCTCTCACCTCTGGAAAGAAAAATAAAAAGTTAAATTGGCAAATTGCTGTTCATTGATTTGTATGCCAAAACACGGAAGAATGGCCCTTTTGCGCCTTCCTCAGCACAAAAGGATCGTCCCTCTATGATGAGGAGGAAAGCTCGAAAGATAAGGCTATTTACCTAGTCCCCACGAACCATGCGTACCATGTCCTCGGTAATATCGGTGGTGTAGGGATTGATACACTGGTTGATGAGGGCGAGGCTGCCCTCGATGTCCAGCTCATAGACCGAGATACCATGGTAGGAGGCGTCCCCCCGGCCGGGAAGGGTAGCGGTGGTCAGGTCGTCGAAGCTGAACTTCAACGCGGGCTCCAGAAACCAGAGCATGTTGCCCAGAGTGAGGTCGGTTTTTACATAACGGGAAAAAAGCTCAATATAGCTGCCGGCCTTCTGGGGGTTGGAGAGGACCTTTTTGGCGATGGTCTTTACCATCTCCTGCTGGGTCCGGGTCCGGCCGATATCCAGGTCGGGGTAGGCGGGGTAGACGTTGTCGGGATACTCCCCCGGTCCGTCGGAGTTGTTGCGGCAGCGGACCACCTCCAAAGCCTGCTTCCCTGTCAGGTGCTGCATGCCGGGGTTATAGTGGATGTGAAGGCCCTGGTCGGGAGCGTCGTAGTTCATATAGACGGGGACGTTAAAATCTACCCCGCCCACGGCGTTGACGATCTCCACAAAAATATTGGTGTCGATAAGCACATAGTGGTCAATGGGAAAGCCCACGATCTCGCCCGCGGCGGCCTTTAGCTGCTCGATGCCCCCATTGGGAGGATCATAATAATTCCCGTTGGAGTAGGCGGCGTTGAGTTTGCAGTATTTCCAGCCCTCCCGGTCCACCACGGTGTCCCGGGGCAGGGAGACAAGGCCGATCTTTTGGTTTTCGGTGTCGTAGGTACATACCATGATGGTGTCGGTGCTGCCGCTGACCTGATCCTCCGCCGCCAGAAGGAAGGTCCAGGTAGCCTCCTTTCGCTGAAGGCCCTGCAGGCTTTCGTCCACATCCAAAGTAGTGGGATCGTCGGTAAAGGTGGGGAGGTTGGGATTAGGAGGGGGTTCCGCCGTTCCGGGCCTTTGGGAGAGGGCTTTGTAGCCCAGCCACAGTCCTACGATGATAGCGGAGAGGATCACCAGAGTGGTGTAGAGCCCCCGGAAAAGCCGACGGAGAGGGGAAATGCGGCGGCGCTTTTTCTTTTTTCGTCTGTTTGCCAAAAGTTCCCCTCCTTTCCTGAAGGTCCGGGCAGTGTTCTTTTTGAAAGTTCCAAAGGGGAGTATACCCCGAAAAAGGAAATATCCACCGCTGCCCTTGTGGGCCAACGGTGGATATTATACGTTTCTTTTTTCTTGGACGCAAGACAAAAGAGAGAAAAATAAGGAAAATGTCAGCTTTTGCCGTTTTGGCACAGGACCGCGGCGGTGAGGGAATTGACCGCTCCCAGCAGATCTACCAGCAGTTGGCTCTGACAGGAGAGTTGTTCCAAAATCTGAGTCATGGCTGCCGGGGAGTCCGGGGGGAGAGGGGCGGCGGGAGGGGTGACTGCTGCCGGAATGGGAGAGGAATGGGGAATGGGGTGGGAATAGCGGTGCATGGGCTCTTCCCTGGCGGCGGCCGCAGCGGTAGCGGCGAGAAGCTCCTGCTGAGCGGCCTGGACCTTGGCATGGGCCTGAGCGGCGGAGCGGTATGTACGGCTGGATCGTTTTACCATCATGGTGGTAGGACCTCCTTTCTCGTACCCCATCTTATGCGTCTATGGTGAAAATGTTTATTTTCTGGAAAAAGAGGCGTCGTGCAAAAGAGATGGCGCGCCGAGGGCGTCGCGGGAAGAGGAATGGCGCGCCGAGGGCGTCGCGGGAAGAGGAATGGCGCGCCGAGGGCGTCGCGGGAAGAGGAATGGCGCGCCGAGGGCGTCGCGCCCTACTTGACAATGCTTTCTTAAAAATGTAGACTGGATAAAACGGTGAAAGGAAGGATACTCGTGAAACGAAACAGATTGATCGCCCTGACCTTGGGGCTGGCCCTTTTGTGTTCCTGTACGCCCAAGCCTCCGGCGCCTACTCCCACCCCGGAGCCTCTTCCCACTCCCACCGCCACCCCTGTTCCGGAGCCGGTGGAGGTGGATGTGGCTATGCTGAAGGGACCTACGGGTCTGGGGGCGGCTAAGCTGATGGAGGATGACGGGATGAATCGGCTTTCCGGGAAAAACCAGTACGGCTTTCTTCCCTGTGCCGAGCCCACTGAGGCGGTGGCCCTTCTTACCAAGGGAGAGGCGGATATTGCCGCCCTGCCCACCAATTTGGCCTCCACTCTGTACCATAAGACGGATGGAGCCATCCAGCTTCTGGCTCTGAACACCTATGGGGTACTTTATATCCTGGAAAACGGAGACGATATCCAGTCTATGGAGGATCTGGAGGGAAAGACGGTCCACGCTTACGGTCAGGGGGCCAACCCGGAGTTTGTGCTGAACTACCTGCTGGAGCAAAACGGGGTAGAGCCGGAGGCGGTAGACGTGCAGTGGTACGCCTCCACCGATGAGGTGTCCACTCTGATGGCCGCCGGGGAGGCTTCGGTGTGTATGCTTCCCGTTCCTGCCGCCACGGCGGTACTGATGCAGAATCAGGATGTGCGGGAGGCTTTGGACCTGACGGAGGAATGGAACGAGGCGGGGGGAGACGGGGTACTGACCATGGGCTGCGTGGTGGTCCGTACCGAGTTTGCCGGGGAACACCCCGATGCGGTGGAGACCTTTCTGGAAGAGTATGAAGACTCTATCGGCTATATGATGGATCCCGCCAACCTTTCCGACGCCGCCCTTCTGGCGGAGAAGCAGGGGATCGTTCCCAAGGCGGCGGTGGCGGAGATGGCCATTCCTTCCGCCAACCTGTGCTTTGTCACCGGGGACGACATGATGGACGCCATCCAGGGGTATTACCAGGTGCTCTTCCAGGCTGACCCCGCCGCCATCGGCGGCTCCGTTCCCGACGGGGCCTTCTATTACCGTGGGAACTGACGGAAAAAATAAATGGATACGCCGCCTGCTCCCCGCCGTCTTTTGGCTGGGTGTGTGGGCCTTTTGCGCCGCCGGAGTGGGAAAGGAACTGCTGCTGCCCTCTCCGGCGGCGGTTTTTGACGCCCTTTGCAGTCTGGTGGTCACGGAGGAGTTCTGGCGCTCGGTCCTTCTGAGTTTTGGGAGGATGAGCCTGGGCTTTCTTCTGGGGGCTGGGCTGGGGACCCTTTTGGGGGTAGCCACCGCCGCCAGCCGGTGGTGTGACCTGCTGCTGTCCCCCGCTCTTCGGGCAGTGCGGACGGTGCCGGTGGTATCCTTCATCCTGCTCCTTTTTTTCTGGCTGCCTACAGGCCGAGTCCCGGTGGCGGTATCTGCCTTGATGGCGCTGCCTGTAGCCTGGCGGACCGCCAGGCAGGGAGTTGCTGCGGCGGATGGGCGGCTTTTGGAGTTGGCAGGGGCTTACCGGCTGGGGTTATGGAAAAGGATATTCCTTATTTATTTGCCCGCCGCCCTGCCCTCCCTCGCCGCTGGGTGGGAGACCGCTTTGGGCCTGGCCTGGAAGGCCGGGGTGGCGGCGGAGGTACTGTGCCAGCCCAAATGGGCCCTGGGAACGGGACTCCAGGTATCGAAAGCATATCTGGACGCTCCGGGGCTTTTTGCCTGGACGGGGGTCACGGTGGCGCTGAGTCTTATGACGGAGAGGCTCTTGCGTCTGACCTTCCGCCGTTGGAGAGGAGGGGAGGAAGGATGATAGAGGCCCATGAGGTCACCATTCGCTTTGGGGAAAGGACGGTGCTGGACCGCTTTACCCTGTCTGTTCCTGAGGAGGGGCTTACCTTCCTTTCCGGGCCCTCCGGGGTGGGGAAGACCACCCTTCTCCGAGCGCTGGCGGGACTTTTGGAGCCGGAGTCGGGAAGGGTGTCTTTGCCGGGGCGGCCGGTACTTCTTTTTCAGGAAGACAGGCTGTTTCCGGGGAGGAATGTCCGGGAGCAGGTGGAGGCGGTGCTGCCCAGGGGGAGGAAAAAAGAGGCGGAGCGGTGGCTGGAACTGGTGGAACTTACCGGGGAGGGAGAGAAGCTGCCGGGGGAGCTTTCCGGCGGTATGGCAAAAAGGACCGCTCTCTGCCGGGCTCTGGCGGTGGAGGGGGAGGTATGGTTGTTAGATGAGCCCTTCGCCGGGGTGGACCTGGAGAGGGCCAAGCGGATCCTGAAGCGGATCCGAAAGCTGGGAAGACCTGTCCTTCTTACCGGCCATGCCCCGGAACTGGCGGGGGAGTGTGACAGGATCGTGGAAATGGGATGACAAACGCCCCCGACCGTAAGGCCGGGGGCGTTTTTGGAAGATAAATGAAAATTTACAAGTGGTCCTGGCGGGCCGGGTTGGAACCGGCCCCTACAAAGGTTGGCAATGTGTAGGGGCCGGTTCTAAACCCGCCCGCACAGGGATGGAACCACCTATAAATTTTCATTTATCGATTGATGGACATCCCCATCCTGCGGTAGGTGTGGCGGACGCCTTTTATGACGATGGAGTAGGCGGTGATGTTTTCCGGGGCGGCAATGCCTGTGTAGCCGGAATCTCCCAGGTGGTGGACATCGGCGCCCGTCATCTTGCATTCCAGGGCGATGCGGCGGATGGTGTCCACGTCGGCTCCCTCCTGGGAGGTGCCGATGGCGGTCGTGGTGAGCTTGCCCAGGGAGTGGGCGTATTCCACCAACCCCCGGACGTATTCGGTGGTAATACCGGGAACGGTGCCGGGGGCGGGGAAGAGAAGCAGGTCCGCTCCGGCGTCGGCGAAGGCTTTGACATCCGCTTTGGTGATAATGTTCTCGCCCCCCTCGCCCAGTACGCCCGAGGCGTGCATCTTTCCGGCGCACAGCACCACCTGGTCCCCCAGGTGCTTGTGGAAAAGCGCCAGGGTGTCGGTGATGGCCTTATTGGTGACTCCGGTGCCGGGGTTGCCGGTGAGAAGGATAAAGTTGACCCCCATCTGAACGGCCTTTTGGGCGTTCTCCAGGGTTGCCATCCGGCCCTTTGTCATGGCCCAGAGGGTGTCCACCTCTCCGGCCCCGGCCTCCACCGGCTCCAGATTGATCCCCACAGGCCGTCCGGTAAGGCGCTTGACGGTCCGGATCACCTCTCCGGGCTCTGTGGGGGGAAGGCCCTGTATGTGGGGCTGGTCCACGTCAAAGAGGTTGAGGAGAAGAATGTCGGCTCCCAGGGCGGCGGCAAGCTCCGCATTGGTCACGTCCCCCAGAAGGGGAGTCACCGTACCGATGGTCTCGGCGGCCAGCACCCGGCCTTCCGAGGCTCCAATGGCAAAGAGCAGGTCTTTTTTGACCATGCGGTCGAAGTCGGAGGCGGTACAGTCTAAAAGGCGTTTGGGCATGGGGAAGCTCCTTTCTGAAAGAAACGGTAGGGGCGGCTGCCCACAGCCGCCCGTCGGACAGGTCCGAAGGTGGGGCGGGCGGCTGTGGGCAGC
>CANOHR010000080.1 GCA_947565875.1 uncultured Pseudoflavonifractor sp. | reverse complement strand
TGAATCCCCGTTCCTCCCGGACGGTGCCCTTCCTCAGCAAGGCCACGGGCTACAGTCTGGCCGATATCGCCACCAATGTGATCCTGGGCGTCAGCCTGAAGGAACAGGGGATCTTTACCCTCTACCCGGAGGAGAAGAAGCGCTGGTTTGTGAAGGCTCCGGTATTCTCCTTCGCCAAGATCCAGGGCCTGGATACCTACCTCTCCCCGGAGATGAAGTCCACCGGCGAGGCCATCGGTTACGACGACACCCTCTACCGGGCGGTCTATAAGGCCCTTCAGGCCTCTGGAATGAAGCTGCAAAATTACGGCACCGTTCTTGCCACCATTGCCGACAGCGACAAGGAGGAGGCCCTTCCCCTGATCCGCCGCTTCTACAACCTGGGCTTCAATATCGAGGCCACCCAGGGTACCGCCCGGTTCCTGAAGGAGCAGGGGATCCGGACTCGGGTCCTCCATAAGATCAGCGGGAAAACTCCTGCGGAGGGCAGCGAGGATATCCCCAACGCCCTCAGGCAGGGACATATCGCCTATGTACTGAACACACGGGACATTGGCTCCCCCGACGTGACTGCCGACGGGTATATGATCCGCCGCCTGTCGGTGGAGAACGACGTGCCCCTCTTTACCTCTCTGGACACGGTCAGGGTGCTGCTGGACGTGCTGGAGGAGACCACCTTGACCATATCCACCATCGACGCGGGGGAGAAGAGATGAAGGAGAGCCTCTTTGCCATAAAGGAAAATAAGCCGCTGACAAGCTCCGTCTGGCAGATGGATCTGGAGGGGGATACCAGCCCTATCACCGCCCCCGGCCAGTTTGTCAATGTGCGTCTGAAGGGAAAGTTTCTCCGCCGCCCTATCTCGGTGTGCGACGTGGAGGGTGACCGGCTGCGGCTTATCTACAAGGTGGTGGGGGAGGGGACCCAGGCCATGACCGGCTATGAGCCGGGAAAAAAGCTGGACCTGCTCACCGGCCTTGGAAACGGCTACGATCTTTCCCCGGCGGGGGACCGGCCCCTTCTGGTAGGGGGAGGCGTGGGCGTGCCCCCCCTCTATCTGCTGTGCCGCCGCCTGAGGGAAGCGGGAAAAAAGCCCCATGTGGTGCTGGGCTTCCCCTCCCGGGAGGAGGCCTTTTATGAGAAGGAGTTTCTGGCCCTGGGGGCCACGGCAGATGTGTGGACCCAGGACGGCTCCAACGGGCAAAAGGGACTGGTCACCGACGGCATGAAGGCGGCGGGGGAGTATACCTACGTCTATACCTGCGGCCCGGAGCCCATGCTGAAGGCAGTGTGGGAGTTGTCGGAGACCTCGGGACAATATAGCTTTGAGGAGCGGATGGGCTGCGGCTTTGGGGCCTGTATGGGCTGCTCCTGCAAGACCAAATACGGCAGCAAGCGCATCTGTAAGGACGGCCCTGTGCTGGAGAAGGAGGAGATCCTGTGGTAGATACCCATGTGAGCCTGTGCGGACTTTCATTGGACAACCCTTTGATCCCCGCCAGCGGCACCTTCGGCTACGGGCAGGAGTTTGCCCCCCTTTATGATATCGACCTTCTGGGCACCTTCTCCTTCAAGGGGACCACCGCCCAGCCCCGGTTTGGAAACCCCACCCCCCGCATTGCCGAGACCCCCGGCGGGATGCTCAACGCGGTGGGCCTTCAGAATCCGGGGGTAGACGCCGTCATCGCCCAGGAGCTTCCTGCTCTGGCGGAGATCTTCCACAAGCCGGTGATGGCCAACGTCTGCGGAAGCACTGTGGAGGAGTATGTGACCGTGGCGGAAAAGCTCTCCGCCTGCCCCCAGGTGGGCTGGCTGGAGGTCAACATCAGCTGTCCCAACGTCCACGCTGGAGGATTGGCCTTCGGGACCACGGTGGAGGGGGCGGCCCAGGTGACAAAAGCGGTGAAGGCGGCGGCAGGGGACAAGCCGGTCATTATGAAGCTTTCCCCCAACGTCACCGACATCACCGCCATCGCCAAAGCCTGCGCCGACGCGGGGGCCGATGGCTTGAGCCTCATCAATACCCTTTTGGGTATGCGTTTGGACCTTCGTAAGAGAAAGCCCATTCTGGCCAACACCACGGGGGGACTTTCCGGGGGCGCTATTTTCCCGGTGGCGGTGCGGATGGTCTGGCAGGTCTACGAGGCGGTGAAGCTGCCCATCGTGGGCATGGGCGGAGTTTCTTCTGCCCGGGACGTGATCGAGATGATGCTTGCCGGTGCCACCGCCGTGGGGATCGGCGCGGCCAACCTCACCGACCCCTATATCTGTAAGGAAATTTTGGAGGACCTTCCCGACCTTATGAAGGAACTGGGGATATCCTCCCTCAATGAAATCATAGGAGGCGCCCATCATGGCTAAAGATGTGATCATTGCCTGCGACTTTTCCGGCCGGGAGCAAACCCTGGAGTTCCTGGACCGGTTTTCCGGGAAAAAGCCCTTTGTGAAGATCGGCATGGAGCTTTTCTACAGCGCCGGGCCCCAGATCGTCCGGGAGATCAAGGAGCGGGGCCATAAGATCTTTCTGGACCTGAAGCTCCACGATATCCCCAATACAGTAAAAAAGGCTATGGCGGTCTTATCCTCCCTGGATGTGGATATCTGCAATCTCCACGCCGCGGGGACCCAGGCCATGATGGAGGCGGCTCTGGAGGGGTTGACCCGGCCCGACGGCACCCGGCCCCTGCTTATCGCGGTGACCCAGCTTACCTCCACCGACCAGGCCGCCATGGAGCGGGACCTGCTCATCGAGAAGCCTTTGGAGGAGGTGGTGCGTCACTATGCCCGCACCGCCGCCCAGGCCGGGCTGGACGGAGTGGTCTGCTCCCCTCTGGAGGCGGGACAGATCCATGCCGCGTGCGGGGAGAACTTCCTTACCGTGACCCCCGGCGTCCGCTTCTCGGGGGGAGACGTAGGAGACCAGAAGCGGATCGCCACCCCCGAGCGGGCCAGGGAGCTGGGCTCAGACTATATCGTGGTGGGCCGCCCCATCACCGCCGCTGCCGATCCGGTGGAGGCATGGGAGCGTTGCTGCCGGGAGTTCCTGGGACAGTAAAAGTTCCCTGCCGCGTACCGTAGGGGCGGCCCCATGTGGCCGCCCGAGTGAGAAGCGTTGTAAAAACCATTCTTTAAAATGAGGTGACCAGAATGAAGGAACAGATCGCCCGTGACCTGCTTTCCATCCGCGCCGTCTTTTTTCGCCCCCAGGAGCCCTTTACCTGGGCCAGCGGGATCAAGAGCCCGGTCTACTGTGATAACCGTCTGATCCTCACCGCCCCGGCCGTCCGGGACCGGGTGGAAAAGGCCATTGCCGATACGGTAAAGAGAGAGTTTCCCCAGGCCCAGGTCCTGATGGGGACCAGCACTGCCGGCATCGCCCACGCCGCCATTGCGGGACACCTGCTGGGCCTTCCCATGGGCTACGTCCGGGGAAGCGCCAAGGATCATGGCCGTAACAACCGTATTGAGGGAAAGCTGGAGCCGGGACAGAAGGTGGTGGTCATTGAGGACCTCATTTCCACCGGCGGCAGCGTCATCGAGGTGGTGGAGGCCATCCGGGAAGCTGGGGGAGAGGTGCTGGGGATCGTGAGTATCTTTACCTATGGCATGAAAAAGGGCCTGGAGCGGCTGGAGGCGGCCCAAGTGCGGAACGTGAGCCTGTGCGACTTTGACACCATGGCGAATGTGGCCGCCCAGGAAAGCTATATTGCCCCCTCCGACGTTCAAAAGCTGCTGGCCTTCCGGGACGATCCCTCTGACGAAAGCTGGATCCGCGCATGAGAAGTCTGATGAATATCACCGATTTTTCGGTGGAAGAACTTCAAGGCCTGCTGGATACGGCCAACGAAATCATTGCGCACCCCCAGCGCTTTGCCCATGTGTGTGAGGGAAAGAAGCTGGCGACCCTCTTCTTTGAGCCCTCCACCCGGACCCGCCTCAGCTTTGAGGCCGCCATGTACGAGTTGGGCGGCCATGTCATTGGCTTTTCCTCCGCCGACTCCTCCTCGGCCTCCAAGGGGGAGAGCGTAGCCGACACGGCCCGGGTTATCAGCTGCTATGCCGATATCATCGCCATGCGCCATCCCAAGGAGGGAGCCCCTCTGGTGGCGGCGGAGAACGCCTCCATCCCGGTCATCAACGCCGGAGACGGAGGTCATAACCATCCCACCCAGACTCTCGCCGACCTTCTCACCATCCAGCGGGAAAAAGGGCGGCTCCACGATCTGACCGTGGGCGTGTGCGGAGATCTGAAGTATGGCCGCACCGTCCATTCTCTTCTGGCCGCCATGTCCCGGTATCCGGGGGTCCGGGTGGTCCTTATCTCACCGCCGGAGCTGCGGGTCCCGTCCTATGTCAAGACCGATATCCTGGAGGCGCGGGGGATCCCCTATACCGAGACCACCGATCTGGAGGGGGCCCTTTCGGATTTGGATATCCTCTACATGACGCGGGTCCAGCGGGAGCGGTTTTCCAGCGAGGAGGAGTACCTTCGCCTGAAGGATAGCTATATCCTCACCGCCGATAAGCTCCTGGGCGCCAAGGCGGACATGTCCATTCTCCATCCCCTGCCCAGGGTCAACGAGATCAGCGTAGCGGTGGACAAAGACCCCAGAGCCTGCTACTTTAAGCAGGTCTTCAACGGCAAGATCATGCGTATGGCCCTTATCATGCTGCTTTTGGGGCTGACTCCGGAAGGGGAGAAGCCCCAGAGCGCCCCGACGAAGGCGGAGAAGGAGCCCAAAAAGCTGGTCAATGTGTTGCGGTGCGCCAATCCCCGCTGTATCACCTCCACCGAGCAGGAATTGGAGCAGGTATTCTTTCTCTCAGACGAGGAAACAGGGACCTACCGCTGTAAGTATTGCGAGGCGGAGACAAGGTAAGTTAAAAGGTAAAAATGAAAAAGCTAAAAGCTATTTGATTTGTTGTCGCCGCAGGCGACTCATTGAAATAGTCCGGCTTAGCCGGACACTGGCGGGCGGCTGATAGTCGCCCCTACATGGGGTGGGATGGTTTTTGTAGGGGCGGATATCATTCGCCCGCCCCGTTACCGGGTATGGAACAGCCCGGTCAAAATGGTATGCCCCTGTAGGGACGCACATTGTGCGCCCACCTCAGGTATGGACTTACCGGTAAATTAAAATTTATAGGTGGTTCCTTGCCTGGACGGGCGGGTTTGGAACCCGCCCCTACGCCCTGACCTGTTCGCAGCCTGACATGGCGCTCTTTCATGAAAGGCCGATATGGCACCACCTTGCGGGCGACCACAAGGGTCGCCCCTACAGATTTGTGACGAACATGTGCGTAGGGGCCGGTTCTAAACCGGCCCGCCTGGACCACTTCTAAATTTTAATTTATAAACCATATCGAAAAGCAAACAGTTTGTTCCCCACCCACAGGGAACAAACTCTGCTTTTTTCCGTCTAAAAACCATGAAAGAAAAAGGGAAAAGAAAGGAACGGGCGCGATGACACAGAGAATGGCGACAAAGGTCCTGCTGGAGACGAAGAAGGCTGTGGTAGGCAAGGATGATGTGGTGGCTAAGGCCCTTCTTGCCATTCTGGCGGGAGGCCATATCCTGATGGAGGATATCCCCGGCGTAGGGAAGACCACTCTGGCGGTGGCTTTTTCCA
>CANOHR010000079.1 GCA_947565875.1 uncultured Pseudoflavonifractor sp. | reverse complement strand
ATAAAGTTCCTTCCGTTATAGGAAAGCAGGGAGAACGCGTCGCTAAAGGGTGTATCTTCTACTCTTCTCCAGCCGGAGCCGTCATCCCGCACCATAACGGCCTCCTCCCGGTACTCATTTCCGAGATAACCCGTCCTCGCGATCCCCAGCCGTACCCTTCCGCTGTCGGCCAGGGGCCCTATCTCCCGGAAAGAAACGCTCAGGTTCTCCAGGCACCAATCCAGGGAGGAGATGGGATACTCCAGGCAAAACATCCGCCTTGGGTCGATTCCCTCGTCATAGACAGCCAGAAATACGCTCTCCCTGTTGGGACCGTACCAGGCCCGGATGCTCCTCACCCACAGTTCCTTCTCCCGGATGGCCTCCCCCATGTGAGGCAGAAGCACCCCTTGGTCTACCCCCTCTTCCTTCAGAAGATATACGTTACTGTCTATGACCTCAAATCGGTAGGGACCAATTGTGGTGGAAAACTGCTTCAGCCCCTCCCAGTCTATCTCCACAGGCGCCTGCCCCACTGTCCAGGTCACGCCATCCGTGGACCAGAGGTCCTGCACCTTCGTCTGCTGATGGGACCAGGCGGCGGTGGCCGGCAGGTCCCAGTCGCCATTTTGGGTACTTTTGACCTCCCGGGTGGCTATCGTGATCTCTCCGTTTGTCCGTAGCACCTCGATGGGGGTGATCAACCGCTCCCCCTGAAAGAGCCGGGCAAGCTCCCGGGCGGTGTAGTCCCGGCGAAAGCCCACGCCGCCCTTGGCCTCCACCCGGAGGCCTCCGTTGAAAAGGGGGATCAGGTGGATCAGATGGCTGTAATTCTCCCAGTTTTTCCGGGATGCCTCATAAAGTTCCGGTAACTCCACATAGCTGACTCCCTGGTCGTCAGAGAGATAAAGCCTGTCCCCGGAATAGCCGGTGTACCGGTATTCCTGGTCATAAAGAAGCTTTCCCTCTTCCACATACCAGAGGTAGCCGCAGTCGGGCGCCTCCTTCGCGAAAGAGGGAGAAATGTAGGCCAGGATAAAGAGAAGAAGGGCCGTGCTGAGCAGACAGCGTTTCATAGAGTGCTCCTTTCTCTATCAGGCGGAAGGGCGGCGCGTCTGGGAAGCCGCGCCCTACCTTGTTTTTCGGAAGGCAAAAAAACGCTGGCCGAAATAGTTGAGAACTGTATAAAGCCCCATGCCGCCCAGCTTGGTCAGCCGCTCCAGCCAAATGCCCTCCAGACCCAAAGCGCCCAGGATCACCCCACCCGCAGGCTGGGCAATGGAATAGGCCAGCACATAGCACACCGCCACATTGAGGGCAAATTTTGCCGCTGAGGGGCCCATGGCCTCCCGGCTTTGAAAGGTAAAGCTCCGGTTGAGGAAAAAGCTCATCACCGCCCCGGCCACATAGGCGATGGCGGTGGAGGGCCAATAGCCCAGGCCCTCTAGCAGAAACATGAGGACCGCTGATAGAAGGGTATTGCCCACCCCCACCAGCAGGAACTTAGGAATGGTGGCGTCCACCAGCTTATTTCTCACTGTCCAGCACCTCCCGGATCAGGAACCGGGGGCGGCCCTTGGTCTCCAGATAGATCTTGCCGATATACTCTCCTATGACCCCCAGAGACAGCAGGATGAGCCCACCGATGGCCCACACCGAGCAAATGACGCTGGCCCAGCCGATGATGGTCTCCCCCATAGCCCAGCGGACTATGGAATAGACCAGCATGGCGACGCTCACCAGAAAAATGAAAAAGCCCAGGCCGGTGATCATCTTCAGAGGCTTGGTAGAAAGGCTGGTAATGCCCTCCATGGCGAAGGCAAGCATCTTCTTCAAGGGGTATTTACTCTCCCCCGCAAACCGCTCTCCCCGTTCATATTCCACCGTTCCTGTCCGGTAGCCTACCATGGGTACGATGCCCCGGAGGAACAGGTTCACCTCCTTGAACTGGGCAAGGCCCTCCAGGGCCCGGCGGGACATGAGACGGTAGTCGGCGTGGTTGAAGACCGTCTCCGCCCCCATCAGGTCCATCATCCGGTAAAAGCCCTCGGCGGTAAAGCGCTTGAAGAAGGTATCCTTTTTTCGGGAGGAGCGGACGCCGTAGACGATATCGCACCCGGCGTAATATTCCTCCACCATCCTGTCCACTGCGTCCACATCGTCCTGAAGGTCAGCGTCCATGGAGATACACATGTCGCACCGGTCCTTGGCGGTCATAAGCCCCGCCAGAAGGGCGTTCTGGTGTCCCCGGTTCCGGCTGAGGTCCACCCCGGAAAAGACGGGGTCGGCGGCATGGAGGGAGGAAATGATCTCCCAGGTCCGGTCCTTGGAGCCGTCGTTCACAAAGAGGATCCGGCTCTTTTCGCTGATCCCCTCCGCCTTCACCAGGCTCTCCACTTTCTCCTTCAGCCGTTTGGAGGTCTCAGGCAGGACCTCCTCCTCGTTGTAGCAGGGCACCACGATATATAAAATGTCCTTCAACGGAACGCACTCCTTCTTTTGTATAATAAGGCAATTTAATTATACTCTATTTAGACGAAAAAGGGAACCCGAAGGTTCCCTTTTTTCTACTATTCCAGCAAGATCTTCCGCAGGTGCTCCATTGCCTTCCGCTCGATTCGGGAAACCTGGACCTGACTGACCTGCAGGACCTTAGCCGCCTTATCCTGGGTAAGACACCGGAAGTACCGCAATTCCACCACCTGCCGCTCCCGATCTGAAAGAGAGTGGATGGCCTCCCGGAGGGCCAGACGCTCCAGGACCCCCTCCTCCATCCCCTCGTCCCCCACCATTTGCTCCAAGGTGAGGCCATCCCCCAGCTCCATCTGAAGAGAGGAAACCGGGGCGTTGGCCGTCTCAGCCGCGGCGATCTCCTCCGGCTCCAGGCCCGTCTCCGCCGCCAACTCCGAAAGGGTGGGTTCCCGTCCCAGTTCCCCCTGAAGCCTGTCTCTGGCCTTTTGGATGCTGCCCCCCCGCTCCCGGAGCCCCCGGCTCACCTTTACCGCACCGTCATCCCGAAGGAAGCGGCGGATCTCCCCGGCGATCTTGGGGACAGCATAGGTGGAGAACTGGCAGCCAAAGGCCGGGTCAAAACCCCGGACCGCCTTTACAAAGCCGAGACAGCCCAGCTGATACAGGTCCTCCGGGTCCACGCCCCGCCCAAAATAGCGGCGCACCACGCTCCACACCAGGCCGGAGTTTTCCTCCAAGAGCCTTCCGCAAGCGTCGTTGTCCCCTTCTCTGGCAGCCTCCAGCAGCGGCAGGGTCGAGCTGCTCAAGCGTTCAGCCGCCGGGAGACCTGGCGGCGCATGGTGACGGTGGTCCCCCTTCCCGGAACGGAGCGGACCCTGAGAGTATCCATAAAGCTCTCCATAATGGTAAAGCCCATTCCGGAGCGGTCGTCTCCGCCGGTGGTGTATAAGGGTTTTCGGGCTTTCTCCACATCGGGTATTCCCACCCCGGAATCCTTGATAACGATCTCCAGAGCATTGTCCTCAAAAAGCCGAAGTCGCATGGTCACCAGCCCTAACCGCTCCGGATAGGCATGGACGATACAGTTGGTCACCGCCTCGCTGACGGCGGTTTTAATGTCGTTGACCTCATCCAGGGTAGGATCCAATTGGGCGGCAAAGCAGGCCGCCGCTGTCCGAGCAAAGCCTTCGTTGGCGCTACGGCTGAGAAAGGTCAATTTGACCTCGTTGATGGGCTTCATATGTATGTCCTCCTTAATCCACAAAGGGTATGAGCTTCTCTACTCCAGCGGCCCGCAGGACTTTGGCGCACTGGGGAGGCACCTTGCGCAGGGATACGCTCCCCCCCAACTGTTCCATCCGTTTCCAGCTGCGCAGTACAATGGCGATGCCCGAGGAATCCATAAAGCTCACCGAACCCAGATCCAGTTCCAGCTTTTGGGGTAGCGCCGCGTCGATCTCCCGGCCCAGCCGCGCCATTAGGTCCTTGGCGGCATGATGGTCCACCTCCCCGGCGATCCTGGCCGTCAGGGTCTGACCGATTTCCAAACAATCTACCGGCATAGGGCTTTCCTCTCTTTCGCATAAAAAATCACGGTATACCAAAATTTGGTATACCGTGATTATAGCTTGTACTATGGCGCATTTTTTGTCATTTTATGGCTTCAAAGTGGGTAAATACCCATTTGTCTCCCACCTTCTGATAGGGAAACTCATATATCTGCGTTCCCACGACCGTAGTAAGCGTCTCCTCGTCTAGAAGCTCCACCTCGGCCCGGACTGTACAGGCCATGGCGCCCTCCTCCGCAGGCCAGTTTACCGAGAGGGTCACCGCTCCCTTGGTAATATCAGTGCCCCGGCCACCCTCGCTTACATAAAGTTGTCCATCGATCTCCACGTATTGCTCTCCCGCGATGGGAAGCAGAGCATCCACCACCTCATCGGAAAACAGGGTCTTCAGGTATCCCCGAAGGCTGTCCATAGTGGGAAACCTCTCATCGGCCACTCTGGCATAAAGCCTTCCCTCCAGTTCCACCTTTTCATCCTGATGGGCCTCCAGGGTCGCCAGAGCAAACCAGTTATATGCTTCCTGCGCCGTCCGGTAGGCTTCCAGCACCTCCTCGTCACGAGGCCGGACCGGCTCCATGGAAGTTTCCGGAGGGAGGACAGGTTCCGACGGGACAGGCTCAGGCGTAGGTTCAGGCACAGGCTGCGGCGTGGGCTCCGGGGTCTGGGTAGGCGTCGGCGTTTGGATGGGAGCCGGGGTCGGCGTCAATACAGGCTTTGGAGTAGGAGCCGCCGTCTCTGTGGGAGCCGGAGTAACGGTCATTTCCGGCGGGATGGTAACTTTCGGGCTGGGAGACACGGCAGGCGTCACCAGTACCGTAGGCTTAGGCTCCGGTGTGGGAACGGCTGTGGGGGTGGTCTCCGCCTCCCGCTGAGCGCAGGCTGTCAGACTCAAGGCCAGCGCGGCGGATAAGAATATGAGATACTTCTTCATATGCATACGCCCCTCCTTCGGGCGGATGATCCCTCTCTTCTCTATTCTATCCGCTCTTTCTTCAACGCACAACAACAAAATTATGACAAAAGCTCACAAAGCGGTTACAGCATAGCGGCGGCAGAATCCTCCAGCTTGGCAATGAGAGCCTTCAGTTCTTCGCAGCGCTGCTTTTCCGCCGCCACCACCTGTTCAGGAGCCTTGGAGAGGAAGCCGGGATTCTGGAGCTTGGCCTCCAATCCGGCCAGCTGCCCCTTCTTCTGGCCCAGTTCCTTCTGGAGTCGGGCCTTCTCCTTCTCCAGATCCACCAGTTCCCGAAGGGGTACGAAAACCCGGGCGGCGTGGGTAATGACCTCCACCAGCCCCTGGGAGGACGCCTCGGCGCTGGTAGGACTGTCGGACACGCCCACCACCGTCACGTCGCTGGCGTAGGCCAGCCGCTTCAGCAAGGGAATTCCTTGGGTAAACACACGGGTCTCCAAGGTGGAAATGGTCAAATGAGCCTTCTTGGAGGGCGGTACGTTCAGTTCCGCCCTCTTGCCCCGGACTGCACGGGTAGCATCGATGAGCAGATCCACCGCTCTCTCCTCCGCCGGGAAGTCCAGCTTCACACTGTGTCTGGGCCACTGCTGAAGCATCAGGTAATCTCCCACATGGGGCAGAGACTGCCAGATCTCCTCGGT